>JBIIKG010000177.1:0-5939 GCA_044233275.1 Crocinitomicaceae bacterium
CATGATGATATGATTACGCGTTTGTTCAAAAATGAAAAATTGAAATCTCATTCAACTGACTTGGCTTCAGTTACGGTTAAATTACCGAGTGTAAACACAGAAATATATGGAATCTATTACTACATTCTGAAGCACTTAGCTTGGGAAGGTATTAATATTGTCGAATTAGTATCTACTTCAAATGAATTTACAATTGTCGTAAAGCAAGACTTTGTAGATAAAGCTTTTAAAATTTTAATGCAACTGAAAAGAGGTCTTTAAGATTTACATTGTTCTTCAGGCTTCGCTCCGCAAAGTCCACAAACAGCACCTTCTTTCTGAAGCAACGGATTGTTACTTGAGCAAGTTCCAGAAAATTTTCCATCTTTCTTCACTAAGATCTTTATTGCTATTCCACCCACAGCGAGTGCCAATAAACCGATTGTAAGGAGTACTTCAGCCATTTGAACGTTGTTTTTTACAAAATTAAGGCTTTCTATTAATAATCGTGATTTGTGTATAGCTTAATTTGTCAATTCTTCGAAACTACTTCTCCAGTGCCGTATTGATAAACAATTGGTGATCCATTTGGGGTTCCTTTGTACCAAATATCTCCCGAACCATTGATTTCTGCTCTTAACTGTGCCCCATTTGCATTCACTTTTGAAGTGCCAGGTGTATTAGAAACCACGGTAATAGAGTCACTTATATTCAGTCCGTATGTATCACAGTAGCCATTACTTCGAACATTGAAATTGGCATAATTTACATTTCCAGAGTACGTAAAATCACCCCATCCGTGCGCAACGGTTGTGTAAATAGTGTTTGCGTTAAAGTTCAATTTTACAGGTCCAGCGCCATCTCGAATTAAAACTGTAAGCCAATTTAATTGCAGGGTTCCTTCGTTAATCAGCGTTTCTGTTCCTTCATAGTGAATGTTAATGAGCTTTATAAAATGAATTTCAACGTTGATTTTCTTTTTATATGATCTCAGAAAAGAGCATTTGTTTGTATTGTAAATCTCAAGTCGACCATCAATTACCTTTGCATCAATGAAGTTTAAAAGATTTTTTCCTCCCGAGATAATAATTTTCTCAACTGTATCTTGAACCAGCACAAATTCCATGTGTTCTTTTAAATACAATTTATCGAATGTATCAACCAACAATTCAACACTTGAATCATCGCCTGCTGTTTTAAAACACGCCCGATTTTCCTGTTTTTTACAGGAAACTAATATTAGCAAGAATGACAGTAAAATTATTTTCATCGCTTGTAATTTATTGTGTAACCCAATCCCCATTCAGCATAATCTGCGCGTGCCCAATGTGATTTCAATCCAATATTAAAATTCAATCCGTTATCTAAATAATAGCGTAAAGAAATTCGGTGGTAAAGCGCATCCTCAGGTTGGAACTTATCTTTTACATAAACCCCCATTCCAATCCCAAAATGAAAACGATCTAGTGGAACCAAATATGCACCAAATATGCCAATTTGAAAAATATCCCATTGTGTTTTCTCAACTTCAGGACGATAGTCTAAAATTGCCTGCTTTGAAATTAAATCGAGACCAAACTCCATTCCTACCTTCGGTTTTGCAAACCATCTTGCACTTGAACTCAATGCATAAACTGCATATTTCTTCCCTCCAGTAGGAAACATTTCTTTCATCGAGCCGATGGCTGTGAAATTGAAAAGCCATTTTTTGAAAGGTAATTTGTTTGCTGTTGGTGTAGAATCCATTTGGGTTAAATGAATCATTCTTGAATAACCAATAGATAAGTAAGGCATGTTTATTCCTAGGTTGGGTACTTTAGAGGCGGCATTACTAAAATGCGTCATGTCCAAACCTAAAGTCACGCTATTTCTTCCAAATTTAAAGCGACTTTTAACACCAAAGCTCACAATTGTATTCATGTGAGAACTCATCGCTACATTTTTCGGGTTGTTTTCATAGTTGAATACTTTAGTTACATATCCAAGTCCGCTTCCAAATTTCCCTGAAAATTCATACCACTTGCTTTTTATAAAAGGAAACTCAATAAAGGCATACGCTCCCCACATTGAACCTAAAACTTTCATATTTCCTGCGGTTCCGCCAAAAAGCGTTCCACCAACGGTAGGGAAATTACAGACTGAATGCCATTGTTTTTTTCCTTTTGTCTGAATGAAGAAACTCAATTCTCCAGCAAAGGCATGTTCGGTAGTTAAATGGCCCATAACGCCTCTGTGAGCAGCTAAAAAACCACTTTTGAATCTACTTTCAATTCCCCATTCATGCTTGCTTTGCGCATTCACAATGGAAATAATTGATAAAACGAAGAGTGTAGCAAGTAACTTTTTCACAGAAACAAAAATAAACAATCTCAGTGTACTGTAGAAAAAATTATACTTTTGATTAAAAAGAAAAATGGATCCAAGATTAGCAGCATTTGAGCGACTTTTAAATATTATGGATGACCTGCGTGAAAAGTGTCCATGGGATCAAAAGCAAACCTTAGAGTCACTCCGTCATCTTACAATCGAAGAAACTTACGAATTGGCTGATGCGATTACCAAGAATGATTTGGATTCGCTCAAAGGTGAAATTGGTGATTTAATGCTGCACATGGTGTTCTATTGTAAGATTGGTTCTGAACAAAATGCCTTTGATGTAACTTCTGTTTTGACGGCTATTTGTGACAAGTTAGTTTACCGACATCCCCATATTTATGGCGACACCAAAGCTGAAACGGAAGAGGAAGTGAAAAGAAATTGGGAAAAGTTAAAGTTGAAGGAGGGAAAAAAATCTGTCTTAGAAGGTGTTCCAAGTTCATTACCAGCTTTAGTGAAAGCAGCGCGAATTCAAGAAAAAGTGAAAGGAATTGGATTCGATTGGGACAATATCGATGATGTTTGGGCGAAAGTACAAGAAGAATTAAATGAGTTCCATGATGAAGTGAGGTTAAAGAGCGATAAGAAAGAGGAAGAATTTGGTGATTTATTGTTTTCTCTCATCAATTATGCTCGCTTTGTAGATGTGAACCCTGAGAACGCACTGTCGCTAACTAATAATAAGTTTATCAATCGTTTTCAATTAATGGAGGAAATGATTCAAGCTGAGAATAAATCAATACAGTCCATGAATTTAGCAGAAATGGATATCTTTTGGGATGCAGCCAAAAAGAAGTTAAAGTAGGAAAACATTTAACTCAATAATCTTTACCTTTTAGATTGTTTTCTCTCTAAAAATTCATCATTTCATTTGAATGAGTTATATTCGAATCCAAATTAGAACTGTACTTATGCGCTTTACCTTACTATTAAGTTTTCTCCTGCTTATAATCTCTAGTCAATACGCTCTTTCTCAGGATTATACAATCCGCGGTTTTATATATGAAAAAGCGAATGGTGAGCCAATGGCTTTCGAGAAAGTCAAACTATTGAGTGCAAGTGACAGTGCTATTGTTTCTGGAGGCTTGACAGATGTTAATGGATTTTTCTCAATTTCTAAAGTATCTAAAGGAAAATATATTCTTAAAGTAGAGAATTTCTCATATAATACGATAACTAGAAACATCGAAGTTGCTGTCGAGAAAGGAATATTGGATTTGAAATTTGAATTAGAAAAATCGACTATTGTTAAGGAATTTGATGCTGTAAATGTAAGTGCAGACTCAAAAATCAAGAAAAATGAGGTGCAAATTTCTCAGTTGAAATTAGATAAAAAGGGTCTAGAAAGAATTCCAAGTGTAGGTGCTGAAAATGATATCGTAGGAGCCTTTAGTGTTACTCCAGGGGTTGTAACAACGGGTGATCAAGGTGGACAACTTTATGTTCGAGGTGGAACGCCAATTCAGAACAAAATATTATTAGATGGAATGACGATTTATAATCCTTTCCATTCAATTGGTTTCTTCTCGATTTTTGAAACTGAACTTATTAAGAATGTAGACATTTATACGGGTGGTTTTGATGCAAAGTATGGTGGTCGTATTTCATCAATAATGGATATTTCGTATAAAGATGGAAACCGTAAACAATTTGGAGGTAAAGTTTCTGCATCGCCGTTTTTAGCGAAGGCTGTTTTAGAGGGACCGCTTTCAAAACCAAAAGATGGCTCTTCAAGTCCTGGTTCATATATCTTTTCTGCAAAACATAGTTTATTAGATTACACTTCAAAATCACTTTATCCTGGAGTTAATGATGGGAACGGTTTGCCTTTTAACTTCACAGATTTATATGGTAAATTGACGTTTAATAGTGACGGGGGTTCTAAGTTCTCTGCATTTGGTTTTCACAATAGAGACAGTGCGAATTTTTCAGTAGCAGATTTGAATTGGAAAGCATCTGGAGGTGGAATG
Source organism: Crocinitomicaceae bacterium (assembly GCA_044233275.1). Lineage (GTDB taxonomy): Bacteria > Bacteroidota > Bacteroidia > Flavobacteriales_D > Crocinitomicaceae > M0103. Next base: position 4,326 of record JBIIKG010000177.1, read on the forward strand.
AACTTCCTGTTAGTTCCAAGTAGCTCACCGATTTTTATTAAAGGGCATGTAAACGGTAGCAGCTTCGAAACAACCTTTTCAGAGATTGGTCAAGAGGCTCGTTTCTCTAAAATTGGTGGTTTTGATTTGGGTTTTGACTTTACATATTTTTTGAAGAATGAAAGTGAAATGAATTACGGAATCAACTTTAGTGGTTTCAATACTTCCTTTGTAACCTATAATGAAGCAAAAAGAAAAATTGAAGCGAACAACTTTACCACTGAAATTGGAACGTATTTTAACTATCGCTTAATTCGCGGACGTTGGGTTATTCAACCAAGCATTCGTGTACAGGTTTATGCATCGTTATCAACGATTTCGCCAGAACCACGTTTAGGTTTGAAATACAATGCAACTGAAAAACTACGTCTTAAATTCTCCGGTGGACGCTTCTCTCAAAACTTTACTTCTGCTTCATCTGATAAGGATATTGTGAATTTATTCAATGGTTTATTATCTGCACCATCGAATGTGCAAGAAAATTTTGTGAATCAATTTCAAGAAGTAAAAAACACGAAAAATGGTTTACAATATGCTTGGCATGCAATTCTTGGTTTTGAATACGATTTAACAAAAAATATTACTGTAAATCTTGAAGGTTATTACAAGTATTTCTCTCAGTTGAGTAATATTAACCAAAATAAACTTTATGATGATATCGCCCAGTTCTCTCAAATTGATGATGTGTTTAAAAAAGATTTTATCCTAGAATCAGGAGAATCTTATGGAGCAGATTTATTAGTAAAGTACAGCAAAGATCGCTTGTTCTTATGGGGAGTTTATTCATATGGATATTCAACACGTTGGGATGGTTTTCAAGAATATTTCCCAGTGTTTGACCGTCGACACAATATCAACTTAGTTGGAAGTTACATGTTTGGTAAGAACAAAGATATTGAGTTGAATATTCGTTGGAACCTTGGTTCAGGCTTACCATTTACTCCAACAGCTGGTTTCTACCAAGGAGAAAATTTCTCTGGTGGTGTTACAACCGATTACACAACAACGAATCCGACAACGGTTTCAACTTTGTTAGGGAAATTCAACAGTCAGCGTCTGCCTTCTTATCACCGTTTAGATATTACCTTAAAGAAACAATTTAATTTCAAAAACAAGGATGTATTGGAAATTGTTGCGAGTGTTACCAATGTGTATGATCGAAACAACATTTTCTACGTAAATCGCGTAACAGGTGAGCAAATCTATCAATTCCCAATTTTACCAAGTATGGGATTAAGCTATAAGTTTTAAGTTGCAGGCATATTGTAAATAAAATTGCTGTCAAACTTGTATTCAAAACTTTCCTACCTTTGTTTCGATGGATCAAGAACATTTAGACAACTGGCTAAATAAACGTAAAGAGCGAAAATCGCAGCGGACAGCTGACGGATTATTCAATGATTTATTATCGGGAAAACGCGAAGCATTGAGTGCATGTATTACGTTATTAGAAAGTTCGCTTGAAACAGATCGTGGTTTAGCCAATGATTTAATCCAAAAATGTTTGCCTCATACAGGTAAATCAATGCGAATTGGTATTACAGGTGTCCCAGGAGTTGGAAAAAGTACATTCAT
>JBIIKG010000178.1:0-5894 GCA_044233275.1 Crocinitomicaceae bacterium
TCACCGTGTAATTCGCGCAAAATACCGGAAGATTTAGCAATTGTTTGTGCCAAATCGTAAGCATTCAATTTATCTAATTGAGCACTAAAACTGTTGATCATTGTGGTGAATTCATACAGTTTTGCTTTCGTTCCAGCATTCAAAGCTACTGGATACTGATTCATGTTTGAAATCACATCCCACATACTTACTCCGTATGTATTAGCTGCAATAATCATGTTCTCAATGGAAGTTTTTCCTATTCCACGTTTTGGGTAATTGATAACACGTTTCAAGGCTTCTTCATCGCGCGGATTGGTAGTTAAACGAAAATAGGATAGCAAATCCTTAATTTCTTTCCGCTGGTAGAATGACACTCCACCATAAATTTTGTAGGGAATATTTAACTTCCGCAAGGCCTCCTCAAAAGATCGTGATTGCTTGTTTGTGCGATAAAGAATAGCAAAATCGTTGTAAGTTGGAATACCACCTTGTTTTAAATCGAAAATTTTACTGGAAATAACACGTCCTTCTTCGTTATCAGTCAATGTGCGAACTACACGTAATTTCGAACCAACAACATTATCAGTCCAAACGCTTTTTTTGATTTGATCTTGATTTCGAGCAATCACGCTATTTGCAGCCTCAACAATATTTTTTGTACTGCGATAATTTTGCTCCAGTTTGAATAATTTGAAATCAGGATAATCTTTTCTGAAGTTCAATATATTCTGAATGTTTGCTCCTCGGAAAGAATAGATACTTTGCGCATCGTCTCCTACGACACAAAGATTTTCATATACAGCTGCTAATTTCTTAACGATTAAATACTGAGCGTAGTTGGTATCTTGGTACTCGTCGACTAAAATATACTTGAATTTTTGCTGGTAGAAGTGAAGAACATCCGGATAGTCTCTCAGTAGAACATTCGTTTGGAACAGCAAATCATCAAAATCCATTGCCCCAGCTTTGAAACAACGATTGACATAGGTCTTGTATATTTGAAAGAGCTCAGGTCTGCGCGATTGAATATCTTCACCCATGATGTCATTGTTTTGCTCGTAAGCATCTGCTGAAATCAAGTTATTTTTTGCTGAAGAAATTCTACTTAATACCATTCCTGGTTTATAGATCTTATCATCGAGATTTAATTCTTTGATTATATCTTTTAATAAACTCTTAGAATCTTGTGTGTCGTAAATAGTGAAGTTTGTTGGATATCCTAATCTATCTGCATTGAAGCGAAGAATGCGCGAAAAAACAGAGTGAAAAGTCCCCATTGTGATGTTTTTTGCTTCACCTGGACCGACAATTTTACCGATTCGTTCCGTCATTTCTTTTGCAGCCTTATTCGTAAATGTCAAGGCAAGAATATTAAATGGATCAACACCGTTTTCCATCATAAAAGCAATACGAAAAGTAAGCACACGAGTTTTTCCTGAACCGGCACCAGCTATAACCATAGTTGGACCTTCAATTGATTCGACAGCTTCACGCTGACTTGGGTTTAGCTCGTCAAGATAACTCATCTATGGGGAAATTGGTTGTTATTTCAGGTGAATCAGGTGATTCCATCATCAATCGTTCAAAGATAGTAAATCTCCCACGATTTTGTGTACCACTTTTTTGAACAATTCACTAATGAAAATTGATTGATTTTAGAATTCCTGCAGGATAATTATTACTTTTGCGACTTGATAAACAAAGAGATTATGAGTCATTCAATTAAACCTGGAGTTGCCACAGGTGATGAAGTTCAAAAAATATTTAAATACGCTAAGGAGAAAGGTTTTGCTCTGCCTGCTGTAAATGTTACAGGTTCGAGCACAGTTAATGCGGTTATGGAAACTGCAGCGAAATTGAATGCGCCTGTTATCATTCAATTTTCGAATGGTGGTTCACATTATAATGCAGGAAAAGGTTTGTCAAATTCAAACGAACGCGCGGCTATAGCTGGTGGAATTGCAGGTGCTAAACACATTCACCAATTAGCTGAATTATATGGTGCGACAGTAATTTTGCATACTGATCATTGTGCTAAAAACTTGTTGCCTTGGATTGATGGATTGTTAGATGCAAGTGAGCAGTTTTTCAAGGAAACAGGAAAGCCATTGTACAGTTCACATATGATAGATTTATCAGAAGAACCGATTGAAGAGAATATTGAACTTTGCAAAGAATACCTAACTCGAATGAGTAAAATGGGCATGACCTTGGAAATTGAATTGGGAATAACTGGGGGAGAAGAAGATGGTGTAGATAATACGGATGTTGATTCTTCTAAATTATATACTCAACCTGCAGAAGTAGCATATGCATATGAAGAGTTGTTGAAAGTTTCAGATAAATTTACAATTGCTGCTGCTTTTGGAAATGTTCATGGTGTTTACAAGCCAGGTAATGTGAAATTAACGCCGAAAATCTTGAAAAATTCTCAGGAGTTTGTTCAGCAGAAATTCAATACAGGTCATAATCCAGTTGATTTTGTTTTTCACGGTGGATCAGGTTCTACCTTGGAAGAAATTCGTGAAGCAATCAGCTACGGTGTAATCAAAATGAACATTGATACAGATTTACAATTTGCATTCACAGAAGGTGTTCGTGATTATATGGTTGAAAAGATTGATTACTTAAAAACTCAAATTGGAAATCCAGAAGGAAGCGACAAACCGAATAAGAAATATTACGATCCGCGCAAGTGGCTTAGAGAAGGTGAATTGACTTTTGTGAAACGTTTAGAGCAAGCATTTGCTGACTTAAACAACGTTAATACACTATAATTAAAAACACATTCGAGATTTGAATTATTCAAATCGTCAAATAAAATAGATAGAAATGAGCTGGTTTACAAGAAAAAAAGAGGGAATTACAACAACGACTCAAGACAAAAAGGAAACTCCTGAAGGTCTTTGGTCGAAATGTTCAAATTGTAAGACGCTTTTCACTGCTGAAGATTTAGCAAAGAATGCATACGTGTGTGATCGTTGTTCAAACCATGAAAGAATTGGCTCTGAAGAGTACTTTGAAATTATCTTCGATGATGCTAAGTATACTGAATTGGATGAGAAATTATCATCTGGCGATCCATTGAAATTTGAAGACACAAAGAAGTATACTGATCGTGTTAAAGCTTCCCAAAAATCGACTGAATTGTACGATGCAATTAGAACAGCGAAAGGAAAAGTAGAAGGGCATGATTTCGTTGTTGCAGCAATGGATTTCTCTTTTATTGGTGGATCAATGGGATCTGTAATGGGGGAGAAGATTGCACGTGCAATTGATGAAGCGATTAAATTAAAGGCGCCGTTTATGATTGTTTCCAAATCAGGTGGAGCTCGTATGATGGAAGCTGGATTCTCCCTGATGCAAATGGCAAAAGTTTCTGGAAAATTAGGTCAATTGTCAGAACATAAATTACCTTACATTTCTTTACTTACAGATCCAACAACTGGCGGTGTGACGGCCTCTTTTGCGATGTTAGGGGATATTAACATAGCCGAGCCAGAAGCATTGATTGCATTTGCTGGTCCTCGTGTTGTGAAAGAAACAATCGGTCGTGATTTACCAGAAGGATTCCAAACGTCTGAATTTGTATTAGAACATGGTTTCTTAGATTACATTGTTGATAGAACTAAATTGCGCGAAACACTTGCATTATCGTTGAAACTGTTTCGTTCTTAAAAGAGATAGAATTAAAAAAAGAGCATTCAATGAATGCTCTTTTTTTGTTTCAGGAACTTAATTCCGAATTTTCTCAGTCCCACTTACTCTTTGTGGAAACTGCATATTTTCCTGCACCAGATAAAATAAGTGCTATTGAGCCAAACAAAAACAATCCTTGGTGGTCAATTGCCCATCCACCATGTGAGTTCAAACTGAAAATATCATTACTGTGTGCTAATAAAATTGCGACAATCATCGTAAATGCCAAAAGAATTGCTGCGATCTTCGTTCGATATCCGATAATAATCATCAAGGGTGCGATTACCTCGCCTACAATTACACCGTAACTTATAAAATAAGGTAAACCTTTTTCTGTGAGCATTAAACCAATATCATTAACTCCATTGTAAAGTTTAAAAAATCCATAAAGTAACATCATTATTCCAAAACTTACTCTTAAAAGGAGCAGGGCTGAGTTAATTTTTGATTGTTTCATAGTCGTAATTTTATCCTTTTATTTCTTCTCTACCATCTGAATGACGCGCAAAGCGTCCTAATTTGCGGTCATGCACATAATCGTACTTTGGCCAAGGCCATCCTCCAAACTGAGTGCGATGATAATCCTCAAATGCTTGTTGAATTTCAAGTTTTGTATTCATAACGAAAGGACCGTGTTGTACAACTGGTTCATCAATTGGTCGACCTTGTAAGACTAGAATTTTTGAAGATTCAGTGCCATTTTTAAATGTGATGTTTTCTGTTTCAACGACTTCGGCAGAATGGTAATGAGGTATAATTTCGTTGTCAATAGACAAATTATTTCCTTCATAATAGAAAATGGTGCGATTAATCCCCTCTAAAGTCGAAGGAAGTGTCCACTCAGCATTCGGTTCTAATTGAATGTTGTAAATTGCCACATCATTCGTTGCATCAGCAGCCCAAGAATTTGGTGGTGCAGTTGACGCACTGTGATTTCCTAATTTCCCAACCAACACTTCTACATTGATTTCATTTCCGTTTTTATCGGTATCTGTATATTTCGGAACTTCTTCCGCCCAAATCATTTTAAAATGCGGTTCAACCATTTTACTTTTCTTCGGTAGGTTCAACCAAATTTGAAACAACTCCATTGGGTTTTCTTCATCTTCTTTTAGAAGCGGGAACATTTCCGAATGTTGAACGCCTTTTCCAGCCGTCATCCATTGTACGTCACCATTTCCATATCTTCCAGCAGCACCCGTTGAATCAGCGTGATCAACAAGTCCTGTTCGAACGACTGTTATGGTTTCAAATCCTCTGTGTGGATGTCCAGGGAAACCAGGAACAGTCATTCCATGGTACATTCTAAAACCATCTTTCACAATGAAGTCTTGCCCCATGTGACGACCTTCTAAAGAGGTAGTTGGACCCATTTGAGCATTTCCTTTTGGAAAAAAGTCTTCATGATGCACACAAAACAGAAAGGGATCAGACGTTTCCCACTGAAAACCTAAGGCTTTGATTTTTTTTATCTTTTTAGTTGCTTCCATTTTCGTTTCTTTAGATGAAGAATTTTTCGACATACCTAGAAGTGGCAGTGCAGCTAAAGATGAAAGTCCCAATGTTACTGTTCCTAAAAAGCTTCTTCGTTCGATTTTCTTTTTCATAAAATGAAGTTTACGTCAAAAATAAGATCTTTGAGGTAAAAAGATGCTTGATATAGGTTAAGATTATTTCAAATTTACCAATTCAATCAAAGCCGCTTTTGTTCCAATTGTTCGTGTGATAAAGTCTTTCTCAGCCTTCGGACTGCGAGCAGGTGAGTATTCACGACCGTAAAAAATGATTTGTAAATGCAATTTGTTCCAAAGTTCTCGAGGGAAATATTTCTTTGCATCATTTTCGGTCACAACAACATTCTTTCCTGATGTCATTCCCCAACGTGTAAGTAAACGATGAATATGCGTGTCAACAGGGAACGCAGGAACATCAAAAGCTTGAGCCATAACAACAGAAGCCGTTTTATGTCCAACACCAGGTAGCTCCTCTAGAAGAGCCATATCAGCAGGGACTTCTCCTTCATACTTATTTATTAGGATATGAGATAAATCGTAAATTGCTTGTGATTTTCTAGGCGATAATCCACAAGGACGAATGATTGCTCTGATTTCCTCAACAGATAGTAATATCATATCGAAGGGATTGTTTGCTTTTGCAAATAAATGAGGAGTGATTTTATTCACACGCTCATCGGTGCATTGAGCTGAGAGTAA
>JBIIKG010000179.1:0-5891 GCA_044233275.1 Crocinitomicaceae bacterium
AGTCAATTTTACTTTTGCGATTGCTGCCTCAACCTTTGGACGGAAAGCCGCAGTTAATTGAACGGTTGTTTGATTTTTCAAGTATGATGTTGCTGCTCCATCACCACCATTAAGAATATTAAAACCGTCTGAAACCGTCATGTTTTTTATGGCATCAACAAAAATAGGAAGTGCTTCTTTAGATGCTTCTTCAGCTGCTCGGTTCAAGGTCGTTTCAAATTTTTCGACTTGTCCATCTAATCCCCATTCAAGTGCTTTTTGGCGTACTTTTATGGCATCCTGTGGAAATGGTAATTTGATTAATGAATTACCATTAAAACCATCTGTAACCGAAGTAAGATTGACAGAGTTTTTAATTCCAACAGATAATGCTTCTTTTAATCCGGAAATCACTTCTTCATTTGTCAATTTTGGAGTTGTACTTGCAGTTGTTGTTCCAACACCAACAACAGATGCTGCTTCATTTAATACATCACAACTTACGATGGTTAATATCAACGAAACTGAAGATGTAAGTATAAATAGTTTTTTCATTGTTTTTAATTTTTATCAAACATACTAATTTCAATGCTGATGTCAAAAAGAGTACCAAATAAAAAAGGAGGTTTAAACCTCCTTTTGATGATTATATTATCTTAAAACGTTTATGTATCCATTAAATTCCTGTTTACCATCATTATATGGTTCTTTAACAGTTGCTTTCCATGTATAAGTACCTTCTTGAATTGACTTACCACCATATGAACCATCCCATTTAGATTGTGGATCATGGGTTTCCCAAATTATTTCTCCCCATCTATTAAATATATATAATTCAAAGTTGTATTCATCAATTCCAGAAACAAAGAACTCCCAAGAATTATTAAATTCATCATTGTCAGGAGTAAAAGTATTTGGAGCATAGAATAGGATTGCAGGAACAATATTCATCTCAATAGTTACTGTGTCTGTACAGCCTAATTCTGTAGTAACAAGCAATGTTACAGGGTAAGTTCCAACTTCTTCAGGAAAGAAAAATTGAGGATTTTCTGAATAACTATATGTTGGAGTAGACCCCGGACTGTACCATTCCCATGAAACTACATCAAAAGATGAACGATCTTGCATTAAGATGTTCGTTTCAAAAATAGTTGCTGGATTCGCGGAGAAAGTAAAATCGGCTACTGGTAAAGGTTTAACTCTAACAATATTTGTAATATCAGCGGTATAGACACAACCATAAATTGAGGTTGCTGTTAAATTCACGGAATAAAAATTAGGAACATCAAAAGTATGAGTTACACCATCTGTTCCATTTGTAGTATATTCACTTCCCTCAGAGAAAATGATGTCCATTGTAGCAATTTCCCCACCATTAGCTGATGTGTTTGAAAATACAAATGTACCAGGCATACACGCTTCAAACTTATCAGGTGTTAAAATTGGCTCAATAGGAGTAGGGAAATAGATTCTTGTGCACGTATCAGCCGTTGGTGATCCACACAGTTCTGATAATATTACACAATAATCAGTGTTTGTGTTTGTTGGATCAACTGTTATAGAAGAGCCAGTTCCTATAGCAACTCCATTTTCAAACCATGAAAAAAGATATGGACTTGAACCACCAGTTCCTGTTGCCGTTAAAGTAATCTCGGCTTCTGGACAAATTTGAGTGTCCGGTGTAATCGTTACGATTTCTAATCTATCTGGTTCAGCTAAAGTTCCAGTTATATCAATAATACATCCCAATGCATCGGTTATCGTTACTGTGTGTGATCCAACGATTAAATCATTTGCCATATCAGTAGATGATGAAGAATTGTCCCAAGAATAGGTGTACCCTGCTGTACCTAATGAAACATTAATATCAATCATTCCATCATTTCCTGCACTGCATGTAACATCTGTCTGGTTAGCAATAGTTGCAATCATTCCAGGTATTTGTGTAACAGTGACATTTACAGTACCTGAACATCCAATAGTAGACGAAATCGCACATGTGTAGGTTCCTACAGCCAACCCTGTCGCTGTTGCAGTATTTTGTGCACTTGGATCGTTCCATAAATAAGATAATGTTCCTACAACAGGTGTCATAATCGCAGTAGCAGTGCCATCAGATCCTCCGGGACAAGAAACAACTGTAGTTGTGCCTGAATAAGTAACTGGACTCGCACCAACTACCACATTGGCAGTACCAGAACATCCATTTGACAGAGTTACTGCACAAGAATATGAACCCGGAGTTAAGCCAGTTGCTGTTTGAGTAGTTTGACCAGTTGGATCATTCCATAGGTAAGTTGCAGTTATACCAGCGATTCCTCCTGAAATATTAAAGTTCGCCGTAGCAGAGCCGTTATTACCATTCGCACAAGATGCGGGAACTGATGTCGCAGTGTAAATTGCATTTGTATTTAAAACAGTAACAGTTGCGGTTGTTGGATTTACTGTTTGACCAGTAGTGGGATTTGGAGAGGATGTAATTGTACAAATATATGAACCAGGCGTTAAACCTGTTGCCGTTTGTGTATTCGGATTACCGGGGGAGTTCCAGCTGTATGTATACGGCGGGTAACCTCCAACTGGTGTGGCAGTTGCAGTTCCTGTTGCTTGACCACAAGTTGCAGAGGTTTGAGTGGTAGTTGCACTAAAATTAATCGCACAATTGACCGATCCAGTAGAAGGTTGTGATGCATTTGGAACTAGACTAATTGTTCCCGATTGTCCATTAAAATTAGTGACTAACAAAATATAAACCTGACCAGCTACTGCATTTGCAATATCTACGTATTCTGTCGCAGAACCTGAGTATGAACAATCAACTGTCGGTGTTCCTGGTCCAATTGGGCAACCTGCAGCAACACTTGAATAAGGTCCGTACAAGGCAAAATCTACATCAATTGGAGTTCCATTGGCTGTAACTTGAGTTAATGTTAGGTTAATACTACCACTTGTTGCAATACCTAGAGCAAGCCAGTTGGCATTAGGAGTTGATCCAAGGCACTGATAAGCACCCATGCTCGGAACACCAGATAGATTTTGATATGAACCAGAGGTGGTGCAACCCGCTTGAGCACATGTAGCACCGGGATTAACCTGTGCAAATGTCATTTGGAAAATTGATAATACCAGTGTTAATAAATATATTTTTTTCATTCGAGTCTTGTTATTGTTCATTAACTGTAAAATTCACAGTGTAACCAGTAATTGTAGCTTGAAAACTATTCAGTAATTCTTCAAAAGTCACTTTTGTGAAAAGTGGTGATGTTTCCATTGTAATAGAAGTGTTATCATCATTTATTTGAAAAGAAAAAATATGCTCTTGTTCACTCAATTTCTCCTGAAGTATCTCTTTTTGAGAAAAACCCACTCCAGTAAATCCTATTGTATGATTGCTGAGAATTCCAGATAATATATTGATGCCTTGCATTTTGTTTAAATCAATTCTTGATTGCACTTCTTGACTTGCAACAGCGTAAATCTGTTCATAACTCTGTGTGAAAGCTTGAAAGGAGGTAAAACTTAAAATTAAAGCTACAATAAAGTTGTTTTTTTTCATTCTATAGTATTGATTGTCCATTAAACGATGGACATTAGTAATAGGTTGCTTTGATTCACAAAAATAATCTAACTCTACTAACCAAACAAATTAAAACCATGGTAAATACTTCTATTTATTAGCTATGAATTGTTAATAGGTTTTTAAACATAATTCACTTTTTTAATCACTCCGTATAAAAATTATATACATTTGTCGGGTCATATAAAAAACAACATTATGTCAAATAAATATCAAGCAGAAATTGATGCTTTCATGGATCGCGTGAAAGCTACTAATGGTCATGAAAAAGAATTTCTTCAAGCTGTTCACGAAGTGGCAGAGGCAGTTATCCCTGTTATTGAGGAAACACCAAAGTATAAAACGGCTAAAATTTTAGATCGAATTGTTGAACCGGAAAGAACAATAATTTTTCGTGTTTCTTGGTTAGATGATAATGGAAATGTTCAAGTGAACAGAGGTTACCGTGTTGAATTTAACTCTGCAATCGGTCCTTACAAAGGTGGTTTACGTTTCCATCCATCGGTTAACTTATCTATCCTTAAGTTTTTAGGATTCGAACAAATCTTTAAAAATTCACTTACTACATTACCAATGGGTGGTGGTAAAGGTGGATCTGATTTCGACCCTAAAGGTAAGTCTGATAATGAAGTAATGAAATTTTGTCAATCTTTCATGACAGAGCTTTCTCGTCATATTGGAGCTGATACAGATGTACCTGCCGGAGATATCGGTGTAGGTGGTCGTGAAATCGGTTACATGTTCGGACAATACAAAAGAATTCGTAACGAGTTTACAGGAGTTTTAACTGGAAAAGCACGCAACTGGGGTGGATCTTTGATTCGTCCAGAGGCAACTGGTTATGGTACTGTTTATTTCGCAAAAGAGATGTTAGCAACTAAGAATGATTCTTTCAATGGTAAAGTTGTTGCAATTTCAGGTTCTGGAAACGTTGCTCAATATGCTTGTGAAAAAGCTACGCAATTAGGTGCAAAAGTGGTTACATTGTCTGACTCTTCAGGTTATATCTATGATACTGATGGTATCAATGCTGAGAAATTAGCATTTGTGATGGAGATTAAGAATGTTCAAAGAGGTCGTATTGAAGAATACGTTGCAAAATATCCTACAGCTAAATTTATTGCGGGGAAACGTCCTTGGGAAGTTAAAGTTGATATCGCTCTACCTTGTGCAACTCAAAACGAATTAAATGGTGATGAGGCAAAAGCATTAATCTCAAACGGAGTAATTTGTGTTGCTGAAGGTGCTAACATGCCGTCTACACCTGAAGCAATCACTGCATTCCAAGCTGCAAAAATCTTGTTTGCTCCTGGAAAAGCATCAAATGCTGGTGGTGTTGCAACTTCAGGTTTAGAAATGTCACAAAACTCTTTGCGTTTATCTTGGACAGCTGAAGAAGTTGATCAACGTTTACACGGTATCATGGTTTCTATCCATGAAGCTTGTGTGAAATACGGAAAAGATGCAAATGGAAATGTTGATTACGTAAAAGGTGCTAATATCGCTGGTTTCGTAAAAGTAGCAGATTCAATGATTGACCAAGGATTGGTTTAATCTCTAAAGTATAAATTGAAAAGGCTGATTCGAAAGAATTGGCCTTTTTTATTGGGTATAAATAATTGTAATTTATGCCAATTTCTGCAAGAATATCTATTAATTTTGCAGCTTCATTTCCAAACAACAAACAATGGAAGTTTTAGAAAAAAGACATTTAGAATACAACCGTGAAGGTTTTGATGACCAAGAATTGCTAACGATATATAAAACACTAATAAAACCTCGATTGATTGAGGAAAAGATGTTGATTCTATTGCGTCAAGGAAAAATCACGAAATGGTTTTCTGGTTGGGGACAAGAAGGGATTTCTGTTGGTTGCGCTTATGCAATGGATAAAGATGAATATATCTTGCCAATGCACCGAAATCTTGGTGTATTTACAACTCGAGGCATACCTATGGAACGATTATTTGCGCAGTTCCAAGGAAAACTTTCTGGTTTTACAAAAGGTCGTGACCGTTCTTTCCATTTTGGAACACAAGAATATAAAATTGTTGGAATGATTTCTCATTTGGGGCCACAACTTGGAATCGCAGATGGAATAGCTTTAGCAAATTTGCTGAAAAAGAATAAGAAATCAACCATAGTGTTTACAGGTGACGGCGGAGCTTCTGAAGGAGATTTTCATGAGTCCTTAAATGTCGCATCTGTGTGGGATTTACCTGTGATTTTTGCAATAGAAAATAATTGTTGGGGATTATCAACTCCTTCATCAGAACAATTCAGATGCAAACAATTTATTGATAAAGGAATTGGTTACGGAATGAAAGCTGTTCAA
>JBIIKG010000180.1:0-5788 GCA_044233275.1 Crocinitomicaceae bacterium
ACTCACATCTCTTGTCCTTTTTCTTGGAATTACGCTTAACGCACAAGATTATTCTCGTGTAAAAATTTACACTGATGATGATGGATTACGCCAATTATCGGCATTAGGATTGGCTGTTGACCACGGTACTCACAAACAAAACACTTTTTTTATCTCTGATTTTTCATCGTATGAGATTGGTCTTATGGAAGCAAATGGCTTTCAATTCGAGATACTTATTAAAGATGTTCAGAAATTTTATGTAGAACAAAACTTAAATCCGCCAACGGGTGATGAGAAAAATGTTAATTGTACTGGAGTAAATGGGGGAGCAGCGCTTCCTGCGGTTCCTTCAAATTTTAATTTAGGGACAATGGGAGGGTATTTGAAATACCAAGAGATGTTGGATGAGTTAGATGCTATGGCAGCTCAATATCCGAATCTGATTAGTGTGAAAGCACCTATTTCAACTTTCCTTACGCATGAGAATCGTCCAATTTACCATGTAAAAATTTCGGATAATGTTGGTGCGAATGAAACAGAACCTAAGATATTATACACTGCAATTCATCATGCGCGTGAACCATTAAGTATGTCTCAAACCATTTTTTACATGTGGTATTTATTAGAGAATTATGCTACAAATGATGAGGTAAAGTATATTGTTGATAATACTCAATTGTTTTTTGTGCCTTGTATTAACCCCGATGGATATATCTACAATCAAACTACGAATCCCAATGGTGGAGGAATGCACCGCAAGAATAGAAGAAATGTTGGAACAACCAACAAAGGGGTTGATTTGAATCGAAATTATTCTTACGGTTTTGGAACGACAGGAACATCAACGAATGTGAATGATGATACTTACTGTGGAACTGGGGCGTTCTCAGAACCAGAAACGAAAGCTATTCAATGGTTGGTTCAAAATCATAACTTTTTATCTGCTTATAATGCACATACTTATGGCAATACTCTGTTGTTTCCAATTGGAACAACAACTGCTGAATTTGCGGATCATCATGATTATTTCGTCGACTTAGCAGATCATATGGTGGAAGTAAATGGATATTTCCCACAAAAAAGTTCTGGATTGTATCCAGCCTCTGGTGATTCAGATGATTATATGTATAAAGAACAAATTGGTGTTGGGCAAAAAGACACAATTTTCGCGATGACACCAGAGATTGGAACTTCATTTTGGCCAGCACAATCGGAAATCATTCCTACTTGTCAATCAATGGTATTCTCGAATCTTGTTTTGGCTCACATGACCTTGAAATATTTATTAGTAGATGATGTAGATCCATCAACAATTTCTGCAATGACAGGAAACTTTAATCATTCAGCTTTGCGTTTAGGATTAGAAAATGGACCTGTAACTGTTTCTATTCAGCCATTGTTGAATATTCAATCAGTTGGATCACCTGTTGTTCACAATCTAGATATTCGTGAAACAGCAAATGGGGCCATTTCTTATGTGCTCGATCCAACCATTCAATTTGGTGATCAAGTGAAGTATATTTTGAAAACGGACAATGGTCTTTGGGTAAGAAAAGATACAATTACGAAGACTTATGGAACGTTAAATGTTCAATTTGTAGATGATGCCACTGCAGCAACTAACTGGACAGGTACATGGGCAACAACAGGAACTACTTTTGTTTCTCCTTCTAAATCATTTACTGAAAGTAATACTGGAAACTATCAAAATGGAGCAAACAAAACATATATGTTAACGAATTCAATTGATTTGACAAATGTTTTGGCAGCACAAGTATCATTTTATGCTAAATGGGAAATAGAGGCTGATTATGATTACACACAGTTTCAAGTTTCAACTGATAATGGTGCAACTTGGATAGGTCAATGTGGATTATACACAACTCAAGGTGTAACAGGTGGAGTTCAACCAGCTGGTGAACCAGTTTATGAAGGATTCCAAACATCATGGGTATTGGAAGAAATTAGCTTAAGTGATTATATTGGACAAGTGATTAAAGTTCGTTTTCAGTTTGAAGCTGACGGTGGGCAGCGCGAAGACGGTTTCTACTTTGACGACTTTAAAGTTTCATATAACATTGATGATGCTGGAATAGATGAATTGACAATGACGTCAATCGTAAGTCCAAACCCAGCGAATACTTATGCCACAGTTAGTTTTTCAAATGTCGTTGCGAAAGGATCTGTCAAAGTTTATGATCAAGTTGGTAAACTAGTACAAAATGTCGCAATCAGCGAACAAACCAATACACTTGAATTGAATACAACGAATTTACCGCAAGGAATTTATTCAGTTGTTGTTTTTAACGTTAATGAAATTGCAAGTAAGCCAGTGAAATTGGCTATCGTACATTAAGAATTTATCACATTTAAGAAGAGCGGGTTCGATTGAGTCCGCTTTTTTTGTGATCAATTGTTTTTAGTAAACGTTCCAATTTCTATAAAATAGAGTTTTGACCATGATTTAGAGATTCTTTTACTTTTGCTTCCGCGGGAGATAAATGGATTTGAAGATTCGAAAAAAAATTGATTTATTCGAAAACAAAATTTAAATCATCTTTATTTCTCTCGAAAAAATTAAGTTTAATTTATAACCCACTCAATTCGCCAGTAAAAACAGGAGTTCTTCGCAATATTGCGAAGTTGCAATTTGGCTATGATTAGAGATGAAGTTTTAAAATTTTGATTAGTTGAAAATCAAATTTTAAATCATTGCTGCATTGTTGAATGTTAAACCATCAAACAACATTTTTGTATTTACATCTGTGGCTGTCTGCGTTTTCCGCGGGAGATAAATAGATTTGAAGATTCGAAAATTTGATTTATTGGAAAACAAAATTTAAATATTTAAATCATCTCGTATTTTTCTCAGTTAAAAAAACTTCCTAGAAGCAGAAAACATGGCTAATCTCTTTTTTTCGAGTACTCTCCTTTATTTGAGTATTTCAATTATTGGTTCTCCAGTCATTGCACCTGAACGCTGTAAATAAAGCAGATGTGTTAGGGTAGAGGCAATGTCAGGGATATTAATTGAACGAAAGACCTCTTGCTGAGGAATTTTTGCACCATACCAAAGCAAAGGAACATGTGTATCGTAATTAAAAGCAGATCCGTGACTAGTGCCCTTATGAGAATTTGCAGTTTCTGTAGATTTTGGAAGATATCCAGGTTCTAACATGAAAATGACATCACCGCTAACTTTATTGTGATAGCCCCTACGTATCATATTCAACCATTCATCATCGGAATTACCATTGCGTAATTGAGCATCTGTAAAAACGCGTTTTACACCTTCCCAAAGTGCTACTTTATCAGCAATAAAATTGGATACATCCTTAATGTCTATTTTTTTATCAGCAATTAAAGTGTGATTCAAATAGATGTTTAAATTCTCCTGTTCTTGGATTAAATCAACACCAAATTTCAATTCAACATCCTTTTTCAACTGAGTCATTTTTTCTGTGAGATATACATAACCACCAGGCAGTTTCTTATCTGTTAAATACTGCGGTACCGGAACAACAGCGTGATCGGCAGTCAAGAACAATACATATTGATCTTTACCAACTTTTTCGTTCAATGCTTTAATTAACTTTCCAATTTCTATATCCAATCGAATGTAAATATCTTCTAATTCAATAGAATAAGGACCAAAGGTGTGGCCAGCGATATCAGGAGTAGAAAAACTAATACATAGCATGTCTGTTTGTTGATCCTTGCCTAATTGTTCGGCATCGATTGATTGAATCGCAAAATCAGCTAAATACGTATTGGCAAATGGTGTAGCAGTAAACAAACTATAGTTCGGAATACCATTCGTCATCTCTTTCAAATTGTAAGGAAAGGTTGGACTCGTTTTACCTGGCAATAAACCTTCGTATGGAGAATCATCTGGACCACTTTCTCCATATGCTCTGATATCTAAAATTGTATTCCAAGTTTCTTTCAAATAACCGTCAACCGCATTTTTACTGTTAAAGTCATTCACCCATTTCGGTAATTCGTTTTTAAAGAAACTACTTGTAATAAATTTCCCCGTTGAATAATCGTACCAATATGAACCATCGCTTAAATGTCCTCCCGGTAATATTGCTCCACGATCTTTGATTGACATGGAAACAACCTTCGCTGAAGGATAAGTTAACTTAAGTTGATCTGTAACAGTAGGAGTTTTTAAATAGTGTGGGGAGCACTTACCGTCATCCGAACTAGTACCAATAGCACTTACAGTTAAGTCATCAACGCAATTAACAATCGAATTTGCAGGGCGTTCAAACCATTCATTCCCTACGATTCCATGGTTCTCTGGTGTCGTGCCGGTGTAAATAGATGCATGTCCTGGTCCTGTGTAAGTTGGAACATAATTATATAAAGTGTTTCTACAATTTGTTCCTTCTTTCATGATTAAGTTAAATCCATTTTCACAAAACTTATCTTGGTAGCGGTACAAATACTCATAGCACATTTGATCAATTACAATTCCAACTATAAGTTTTGGAGAATCGCTTTGTTGCGCCTTAAAAGGTGTTCCAGTTAAAGTTATTATTACAAGAATAGAGAATGTTCTCAATTGATTCGACATAATTCTTATTTTATTAATTTATGTTAAGCTCATCGCTTATTGTATATGTAGCGTTTATGATTTCAAGGATAGACTCGGGAGTCATATACGTTTCTTTTTTAAACTCTTTATATTTCATATCTGCATTCGAATCGTTTAAAACAAAATTCGACCAATCATACAGCTGCCACCCAAGTCCTCGTTGAATTGTTTTTAAATCAATTTCTTTTTCAAAAGTAGCCTTTGATTTCTTTGATGCGTATGAAATACCCCTTGCCATAACACCAAATATTGATTTTTTCGAATAATCTGCAAAATGAGAAAACTCATGTGCAAAAAGTCCAATTTTAGCATTAAATGGAACATCAGAAACGCTGATAACACTATCTTTTAAAGAATTATTTACGCGTAGAATATAAATTCGATCTTCTCTTTTTGAAAATAATAAAGATGTTATTGTTGGCCTTGCATTTAACGTAGTACTAATCTTTTGATACTTGAATTTGATCTTTGTTTCTGCTAATTCTGGATAATAACTCAGCGCGATAGCTATTGCTAATTCAAATTCTTTGGGAACAGTATACTTATTCGATAATTTAGAAGTGTATTTAAAGGCGTTTGGGGAGATAGTTAAACTATCAAACGATTTAGGTGCATTTCTAATTTGTGCATACGACAAGCCAGTTATTAAGATAAAAAATAGAACAATTAGAGTCCGCATGAAAAGTAAATTGATTATAAAGATAATCATTAATCGATTTTTATTGGTGAGAAATGATGATGATTTAACATATGGTTCATTTTTACCTAAAACTGTTGAAAACTTAGTTGAAAACACAAAGCGAACGTTGGTAAATTGACCTTAAGGGAATGTTAAATTTGTTACATTAAAAACTGAAAGGCAAATGATAGGCTCACTTATCAAACGAAAATTATCGGATAATCAAGTTTCAAACATTTTCATTAATGCGATTTTTGATACTGTTGATAATGGTTTCAAGGAAGTGGCTCAACTCATTAATGAAGATGTTGCTTTTGTTGTTTCTCCTGAAATATCGGAAAAGGACAATGGTGAATTTGGTCTGATTGTAATTGTAGGAAATCTTTCTTATCTAGAAAGCACCTTTGAAGCCAATCAAGCAAGTAGAATTGAGCTAATTATCTTTGAAAAATTAGCTAAAATGTACGAAATGTCAGTTGTTGATTTCACAAAAATGATTCGTGATTACCAATCCTTCATTTCAA
>JBIIKG010000037.1:0-17693 GCA_044233275.1 Crocinitomicaceae bacterium
AATCATCTTTTAAAATTAAAATCAGCTAAAATCATAGAATTCAATTATTCTCCAAATGAATATCACGTGAATTTAATACCTGAAAATTTAGATGACTTAAATTACTTTATCCGGGATTAAAACAATAGCTTGTGTTAATTGATTCGCTTACAAGAACCTTACTTACCAGCTTACTCCACCACCAAAATATAATTATTTTTCTTCCCCTTCCCTAACAACACATATCGACCATTGATTAAATGTTCTTGTGTCAATTGGAATTCTTCTCCTACCTTTTCCTTGTTCACCGAAATAGCATTGCCCTTTAATTCACGTCTCGCTTCACCATTCGAAGCCATGAAATTGGTCAGACCAGCCAAGGCGTCTACAATAGAAATCCCTGTTCCAAAATCATTCTTGCTCACAATTGCTTGTGGTACACCATCGAAAACGGCAAAGAAATCCTTTTCTGTCAAGGCTTTTAAATCATCCGATGTAGATTTTCCAAACAGTATATTGGAAGCAGTGATTGCCGTTTGAAGCGCCTCTGCTCCGTGCACACGAACAGTTATATCCTCCGCAATTGCCTTCTGTAAAATACGCAAATGTGGAGCCTCATTGTGTTCTTTCTCCAATGCCTCAATTTCCTCTTTCGATTTCAGCGTAAAAATGCGAATGTAATTGGTTGAATCAGCATCACTTGAGTTTAACCAGAACTGGTAAAATTCATACGGAGACGTCTTTTCAGGATCTAACCAAACGCTTCCTCCTTCTGTTTTACCAAATTTTGTCCCATCGGCCTTTTTAATCAAAGGCGTCGTTACAGCATATGCTTCCCCTCCCGATTTGCGGCGAATTAACTCAGTCCCTGTAACAATATTCCCCCACTGATCTGAACCGCCTAACTGAACAATACAACCTTTGTGAAGATTCAAATGGTAAAAATCATATCCTTGTACCAGTTGATAAGAAAACTCAGTGAAAGACATTCCTGTTTCCAATCGCGATTTAACTGAATCTTTCGACATCATATAATTCACAGAAATGTGCTTACCAACATCACGGATAAAATCCAAAAACGACATGTCCTTAAACCAGTCATAATTATTAACCATTTCAGCAGAATTTTCTCCACTACTAAAATCTAAAAATTTCTCAAGTTGACCTTTAACACAAGCCACATTGTGATTCAATGTATCTGCGTCCAATAAATTTCGCTCTTTCGATTTACCTGAAGGATCGCCAACCATTCCTGTTGCGCCACCAACCAAAGCAAAAGGCTTGTGACCCGCACGTTGAAAATGAACCAAGGTCATGATTTGAACTAAATGTCCAACATGCAATGAATCAGCGGTTGGGTCAAAACCAATATAACCACTTGATACTTTTTTATTTAAAGCTTCTTCCGTTCCCGGCATGATGTCGTGCACCATACCTCTCCAGCGCAATTCTTCGATAAAATTTGTTGGCATTCTTATTTTGTTAATTCTTTAAATACTTCTTCTAACGTGCGTTCTTCTGTCTTCAATGTCAACACCAAGAAACCATTTTGTTGTGCAAATTGAGCAATCACTTTTCTCAAATCCACATCATCAGTTGTCTCTAGCAACCAACCATCATTCACTTTTTCAACTTTGCGAATATGGTTCAACTTCGTTAACAATGATTTTGAAACATTTCCTTCAAACTCCACATATACCGTTTGGTGTGACTGATCCATTTGAAGCTCATGCGCTGTATTATCAGCAACGATTTGACCTTTATTGATGATGATTACACGGTCACAAATCGCCTCAACTTCCTGCATGATATGCGTTGAAAGCATCACTGTTTTCGATTTTCCAATTGTTCGGATTAACTCACGGATTTCAACCAATTGATTTGGATCCAAACCTGAAGTAGGCTCATCTAAAATCAATACTTGCGGATCATGAATAATCGCCGCTGCTAAACCTACACGTTGTCTGTACCCTTTCGATAAAGCACCAATTTTCTTGTTTTGTTCTACCTCTAGTCCAACAGCCTTAATCATTTCGTTGACACGCTCTTTTACTTTTTTAATCTTGTAAATCTTGCCAACGAACTCCAAATATTCCTTCACGTACATATCCAAATACAAAGGATTGTGTTCTGGTAAATAACCTATAAGCTGACGTGTATCTAATGAATCCACATCCACAGGTAATCTACATACTTTCACATCACCTGAAGAAGCATTGATAAATCCAGTTAAGATTTTCATCGTTGTTGATTTTCCTGCACCATTTGGACCCAAAAAACCAACAATCTCACCGTCGTTGATGGTAAATGAAATATCTCTCACTGCCGCCTGCTCTCCGTAATACTTGAAAAGATTTTTTACCTCTATTGACATGTCGAAAAATTTGAATGGCGAATATACTGAAAATTGCACATTTGACCCGTCAAAGCGGACTGAAAATTCGAAGATTCAAATCTAAATACACAGTTTAAGCCCAATAGTACATGTCCAAATCATCCAACTCCTTTTGACTTTCAATTTTACATTTTAAATTCTTCATTTTCACTTTTTCATTTAACTCATATTTCTAACTTATCTTTGCAGCTATGCCGATAAATGGAGTCGTATTAAAATCTACCGGAAAATGGTACACTGTTGAATTGAATGATGGTTCAGTGATCAGTGCGCGAATTCGTGGACGTTTAAGACTTGATGGCTTAAGAACAACCAATCCAATTGCAGTTGGCGACATCGTTATTTTAGACGACAATCCGGATGACGAAGGAAAACACTGCATTTCTGATTTCGAAAAACGAAAGAACTACATCGTACGAAAATCAACGAATCTGAGTAAGCAAATGCAGATTCTAGCAGCAAATGTTGATCGTGCCTATTTATTGGTGACACTAAAATCTCCAACAACTCAATTGGCATTTATCGACCGATTTTTGGTGGCTGCAGAATCATTTCGCATTCCTACAACCATTCTTTTCAATAAGATTGATCAATATGCCCCGATTGAAATCGAAACAATAGATTATTTGTGTGATTCATACGAGTCAATTGGATATCCTTGCTACAAAATTTCAGCTGAAAACAAAACGAATATTGATTTTCTGAGAGAAGAAATAAAAGGTAAACAAGTGATGATTTCTGGACATAGTGGCGTTGGAAAAAGTACACTCGTAAACGCCCTGGATCCAGCAATGGATTTAATAACCGGCGAAATTTCACAAGCTCATTTACAAGGTCAACATACTACCACTTTCGCAGAAATGCACAAGCTAGCAACTGGAGGTTACATCATTGACACGCCTGGAATTCGAGCGTTTGGAATTGTTGATTTGGATAAAGAAGTGATTTCACATTATTTCCCAGAAATGCGTTCGTTGATTGGTGAATGTAAATTTCACAATTGTCAACACCTCAATGAACCAAAATGTGCGGTAAAAGAAGCCGTTGAAAATGAAACAATTGCTGGTAGTCGTTATTCGACCTATGTTCAATTATTGACAGAAGATGAAAATGATGTTCACCGAAGAAATATTTACGGATGAGAATTGTTGTTCAACGTGTAAAATCGGCTTCCGTTCAAATTGAAGGAAAAACAGTCGGTTCGATTGATCAAGGATTACTAATCCTTTTGGGAATTGAAAATGACGATACGCAAGAAGATTCCGAATGGTTGATTCAAAAAGTCAATGGCTTGCGTATTTTTTCCGATGAGGAAGGTAAAATGAATCATTCGATCCAAGACATTAAAGGTTCATTTTTGTTGGTTAGCCAGTTCACTTTGCATGCTTCAACGAAGAAAGGAAATCGTCCGAGTTACATTAAAGCGGCTCGACCAGAAACAGCTATTCCTTTGTACACTAGTTTTATAGAACAGCTAAAATTGCATTCTAACTTGCCCGTTCAAACAGGTGTTTTTGGAGCTGACATGCAGGTGAGTTTGGTCAATGATGGACCTGTAACGATAATAATTGACAGCAAATTGAAGGAATAATCTTTATTTTGTATTTCTAGAAGTAAAAAACAATGACGTTTAATTCGGTCCAATTCTTACTATTTCTGCCGCTTACATTGATACTGTATTACTCAGTGAATGTGAAAAGAAGATGGATTGTTCTGTTGTTCATGAGTTACATTTTTTATGCGGGTTGGAAAATTGAATACCTGGCTTTAATCGTTTACTCAACACTCATTGATTATTTCGTTGCGCAATGGATTTTTAACACCTCATCCAAAATTAAAAAAAGGTGGTTGCTGGCACTAAGTCTTGTCTCGAATTTTAGTTTACTGATTCTATTCAAGTATTTCCATTTTTTAATTGGCGGAAGTCCTTGGTTTAAAGACTTAGCTGATTCAAATGAAACAATGCTTTGGCTACAATTTGTCTTTGAATATGGTATTCCAGTTGGAATTTCCTTTTACACTTTTCAAACGGTTAGCTACACATTGGATGTATACCACGGTCGCATTGAACCCGAAAAAAATCTCGGTAAATTCGCCTTGTTTGTAACCTTTTTTCCGCAATTAGTTGCTGGACCAATCGAACGTTTTTCCGAACTACATCCCCAACTATTCAATGCTTTCAAACCCAAGTTGGGAACTTTTCGCCTTGCTTTTCAATTGTGTCTGTATGGCTTCTTCTTGAAAATGGTCATTGCGGATAATCTTGGAGATATTATAAGTCCACTCTTTGCAAGTCCAGCCAGCTATGATATAGCGAGTAAAATCATTTCAGCATTTCTTTTTGGATTTCAGATTTTTGCCGATTTCTTTGGATATACACTTATTGCAATTGGAGTTGCTCACTTATTTGGTGTTCGCCTAATGGACAATTTTAAATCACCTTACGGTTCTTATTCGTTACGCGAATTTTGGAGTAAATGGCATATTTCACTTTCAACTTGGTTCAGAGATTACGTTTACATTCCGTTAGGCGGAAGTAAACATTCTAGAAACCGTTGGATTCTGGCCATTCTCTTAACGTTCGGTTTAAGCGGTTTATGGCATGGCGCAAATGTAACTTATATATACTGGGGCTTGTTTCATGGAGCCTACTATGTTTTGGAACAACAGTTCTTTCCTGCACCATCAAAAGATAAAATGAAATTTACCGAAAAATCAATTCGATGGCTAAGTACGTTTATTGCCATTACTTTCGGTTGGTTATTATTCCGTTCCAACAGCATGAAAGACATTTCCAGTTTCTTCTCATCAACAGGTGAATCAAGCCTCTTTCAATTTACAATTCTACCACTCCTATTTCCGATTATTGGTTTCTTTGTGTTGGAAATTCTTTTCAGACAGCAACGCATCGATCAATTTCTTGAAAATAAGAGCCCGATTGTGCGTTGGTCAATTTATTCATTTGCGCTAATTAGTATTCTCCTCTTCAGTGCGCGAGGCGATATGCAATTTATCTATTTCCAATTCTGATGAAGTCATTTAACTACATAGCATCGCGTTTGATTGGATTTGTACTGATTCTCTTGATTGGAAGTGTCATCTATCAATTTACCATCTATCCATCCATAAAAAAATCGGAAGGATGGTTGCAGCATTTAGCGGAAAGACAATTGAAAAAAAATGCTGAGACACTTTATTTATCCTCATCAACGAACAAGGCTTTTGGTCCGAATGATACAGATCAAAGAAGTATCGTACAAATTGTACAAGATTCTATACAACACAAAATTGTATCCATCGACACAGGAGCCATTCATTGCGGAATCTTTTATGAGATTTTAAAACGCATACCACAAAATCAATTTCCAAAAAAAATCATCATAGATTTAAACGTACGCAGTTTTGGCAACAATTGGATTCATTCTGGTTTGGAAAATTCGCTGCAACGAAACCTAGTGTATTGGAACAATTATCCCGGAGTTATCAATCATTTGAGTGCTTCTATGAAGGTTTACAATTACAAATCTCCAGCTGAACACCATCGCGCAATAGAATACGGTGAAAAGTTCGCTGCATTGCCTTTCGGAAATAGTCATACTACCATAAAAAAATGGTGCGATTCCCTTTTCAAAGCCTCAAAGTCACCTGAGGAAGGAATGACTATGATACGTCATTTTGGACATTTTATAGATGAGGAAAATCCAATGCTTCGAAATGTGGATTTAATCGTAGAATGGGCCAAAAAACAACACATTCCCATCGTTTTTATTATCTTACCAGAAAATGTACACCGAATGGAATTTTTAGTGGGAAATGATTTGCGTAAACTGGTAGAACAGAATGCTGATTTCCTGCAAAAAAGGTATTCAACGAAAAATGTACAAGTGATTAATCTGGTCGATGATTTAGACGAAACCGTATTTTTTGAATCCTTTCCAACCGAGCATTATACCAGTGTTGGACGAAAGCATATAGCACAAAAAATGATTGAAGAAATCAATTCGAAAAAGTAAGATGGAGATCAAAGAAGCACAACAGCGGGTTGATGATTGGATCAAGGAATTTGGGGTTCGTTATTTCAATGAACTCACCAATACAGCTATGTTGATGGAAGAAGTTGGCGAAGTTGCGCGTATTATGGCGCGTCGCTACGGTGAACAAAGTGAAAAAGAATCCGACAAGGACAAAGACTTGGGAGATGAAATGGCAGATGTGCTTTTTGTTTTGATTTGCTTGGCGAACCAAACCGGAATTGATTTAGAAGAAGCCTTGCGCAAAAACCTCGACAAAAAAACAGGGCGAGATCATTCTCGTCATAAAGAAAATAAAAAGTTATTATGAGTTCATTATCAATACTTAGAAAAGAACTAGCTGAAATAATGCCTGATTTTGGGCTGACAGAATTAAATCCTTTCCAAGTTTCTATTCTTGAGGCTTTCAAATCGGGTAAAAATCTTTTGATTGAAGGTCCTGAAGGAACGGGTAAGTCAACCGCAATTATGGTTGCCGCTTTGCAAAAAATCACCGAAGCATCAGAAGGTTCACCGCGTGCCATCATCGTTTGCAGTTCCGATCAAAAAGCAAAAGACCTGAAAGAAAAATTTGCCTCTTACGGTCGCTATTTTGATTTAACGGTTGATTTAATCACGGAAAAAGGTAAAATGCTGCACCAGCGAAATGATCTTTTTGATGGGACAGAAATCATCGTTGGAACGCCAAAGCGTTTGTATGAATTGTACTTACAAAATGGATACAACGTCAGTAAAATGAAGTTGTTTATCCTCGACGATGCAATTGACTTATTCAAGGGTGGTTTTAAAATGCAAATTGGTCGCTTGGCTGATAGTTTGCCGAAATGTCAACACTTACTATTCTCAACAACCTTCAAAGATTACCGTATCGAAGAATATTTGGAAGAATACGTGCCGATTACACAACATGTTATTGCTGATACTGAATAGGAACAAATTAAGGTTCCGACTGTTTTAATTGAACGATGAGTAGAGAAGAATTAATAGAGTTGCGACCGCTGATTCCGTCAGCCCTTGTGGATGACACAAAAGAATTGGAGCATTTTCAGAATGAAGTTTTGCGTCCTATTATCAAGTACCAACACGTCTTCATTGAAATGTATTTCAAATCCAACGAGCAATTTCAAGAGCTCATCAAACAAAAGAAATCGCGCTTAGAATTTCAAGACAAGGTGAAGCATTTTATTGGCAATCAAGCAAATATTAAACACCAATTAATCGGGTCAATTCTAGGACTATTAACAGAAAAAGAATTGGTTTTTTATTGGAAAAATGCCTCCGACCTCAATAAACGCATTCATCAAATGGTTTGTCAACGCGTTTCAGACACGTTTTATTAAGACAAGTTTTCCGCAGCTAAAAAATTTCCGCAGCAGTGATTTTCCGCAGCAGTGCAACTGCAGCAGAGGTGCACTGTTATATTGACAAACTTTTCGCTGCAGTTTCAATGTGCGTTATTTTTCAAAATTCTTCACGCTCCGCTGCAGTTTTACTGCTGCGGCAGAATTTTCAAAAAAAGTTTACTGCGGCAGAATTTTCAACAAACGTTTATTCAGCGAATATTTTTCTTAACTTAATGTTATGCAACAAGGTGTAAAACACAACATTAAGAAAAACAGCAGCTATTACGTAACTCTAACAGTAGTCGGCTGGATTGATGTATTTACTCGAAACAACCACAAAGAAGCACTTATCGATTCCCTGCGTTATTGTATAAAAAATAAAGGACTGAATGTTTATGCATATTGTTTGATGTCAAATCATTTGCATATGGTTGTAAACTGCAACGAGCCTTTTCAGCTAAAAGATACAATTCGCGATTTTAAAAGACATACTGTAAAAACAATCATCAGTCAAATTATCAATGAACCTGAAAGTAGAAGGGAATGGATGCTCAAAGAGTTTGCAGAAGAAGGCGCAAAAAAAGATCGGAACAAAACATACAAATTTTGGAAAAGTGGCAATCATGCAATTGAATTATTCTCTGAAAAATTTGTCCGGCAAAAAATTAATTACATCCATAATAATCCAGTAAAAGAAAAATTTGTCAAAAATCCACAAGACTGGCTATATTCGTCTGCATCGAATTATTGGAACGGCGAAGGATTGCTAGAGGAAGTTTATTGTCTCGATCCTATGTTAATAACCGTGAGATGATTTTTTGAAATAAAATATAATTACGCAGCTATTTGGTGTTTTCAACGGATGCATTGTGCTGTGTAGTGTTTTATAAATAAGCCTCGCTCAATCTATTTGCGACAATTTTATCAATTGGAAAGGTAAAATCATCAGCATCTAATTCACTGACTGGAATCCAACGGTGTTTTTCGCCTTCATCGGTTAAAGGAACTACATGCTGATCGGTGAGAATTGATCTCCAATTTACGGTTTCAACAAAATAATAGAAGGAAACCAATTGTTCGGTTGGGTTGAAAGCGGAAGCTTGGTAAAATTCATTAAAGTAAAAGAGCTCTCCTACCTCTACTTCCAAATTCAGTTCTTCTTGAAATTCGCGTTTTAGGGCAGCTTTAAATCCTTCACCAAACTCTAAACCTCCTCCTGGAAATTTGGTAAACGAAAATCCGTTTCGGCATTCATCTGAAACCAAGACTTGCCGACATTCGTTGACCAATAGGCCATAAATACGCAGATTGAATTTGGGCATTTTTGAAAAAGTTGTTTACAACTGAAATTATCGAACGAACTTATTTATCAAGGATTGCTTTAATGTTCGGTTTGAAATATAACTCTGATTTCATCACCTTTCCATCTTCACGATAAATCGGTTTGCCATCTGCATCCAACTTACTCATGTTTGATCGCTGAATTTCCTGAAAAACTTCTGCAATTTTATCTTGCAAACCGTGCTTCAAAATTGTTCCGCAAAGAATGTATAATTGATCACCTAATGCATCAGCAATTTCAACGATGTCACCATTCTGCGCTGCTTCCAAATATTCCTCGTTTTCCTCACGCATCAATTTGTACCGCAACATGATTTCATTTTCGCTAAGTTCTGTTGTTGGTGCGTAGTTATTCTCGATCCCAAATGATGTGTGAAATTGCTCTACGGCCTCAATTGTTTCTTTTAATGTCATGACTCTTATTTTGATTTCAAAAATAGTGCATGATTGTGTTCAAAAGAAATTCACCGTTGAGGAGTTATCACAACTTTTCGACAAAATTTAGAGTTTAAAGGGCTGTAATCACAACCCTAAAACCAGTTGTAACATTGGGCTCGGTATATTTCTGTTCAGATTCTACACGAACATCATATCCCGTATTATTCCATGATCCACCCATCGCAATTCCTTTATCCGCAATCATTTCTGCGGCATTCCCATTTAAATTATACACCTTGAATTGATTAGGCCAATAAGAAACGGAAGGTGCTAAAATATCTGTAAAACCATTGTTTAAAAAATCGCGCGGTGCAACAATGATTTCAAGTTTACCCGTTTCTGCATTGCGATGAATATCCTCCGAACCAAGTTGGGTGAAATTACATTGTATTTGTCCATCTGAATTTCGTAACGAATTAGAATTCCACGCATAAGTTACTTCAGAATCACCTCTAGCAGCACGAATAAACTCTGCCTTTTCCATGAGTCGGAACTTGAACTTATCAGTTGTTCCAGCTATTTGATTATATTTCTCTCCCAACCATTTACAATAGAGTTGAGCCGCTTCGTATGAAATATTCACAACCGGATAGTCTCTGTATGCGGCATGAGCGTGATAATGCTTAACGTATGCCTGATTGGAAAAATTTAATTTGTTCCAACCCAATGTATCGATTGCTGCAATTTTTAATGATTCGAGATCTCCTTTGCTTTTTAAATCATATAGAAATTCCAAGTAATCGAAATTTGTTACTTCTTTGTTGTACACATAAAATGCTTGAACACTCACTGTTTCGCCATTGATAATTGCCACACCACTCGGGACATAGACAAATGATTTTGTTAAATGCTTTTTAAGATCAAACGATTTCTTTTTGCTTAACGTGTATGATTCTAATGCCAAAATAGTCAATAGAAAAATTGGAAGTAAATGTATTTTCATTTTTTGGTAGTTTGACGAGATAACGAAAATAACAAAACGAGTTACAGATTAAATTGATTTCTGCTTCAAACTCTCTAGGTCATTCCAAAATGCAGGATAGCTTTTTTCAACAGCTTCAGCACCTTGAATTTGAAGTGACGTTTGAGCGAATAGTCCTGCAATAGCGAGACACATTGCTATTCGATGATCATTGTGCGAATCCACTTCTCCTCCATTAATTGTCGATTTACCGTGAATAAACATGTAATCATCTTCTAATCTTATATCAACACCTAATTTTCTAAATTCGATTTGCAAGGAAAGTGCTCGGTTGCTTTCCTTTGTCGTTAATCGACCAATTCCTTTGATACGTGAAATACCTTCTGTCAAAGAAGCTAACGTAACCAAGGCGGGAAACAAATCCGGACAATCCGTTGCTTCAAACTCAAAAGCTATTCGATTCTCACCTCTTACCTGAATTCCATGTTCGTGATATTCCAAACTACAATTGGCCAACTCAAGTAAATCAATGATACGACGATCTGCTTGAAGACTATTGAGTGATAAACCATCTACACTAATGTCTTGACCTAATGCGGATGCAATTAACCAATACGAAGCTGCACTCCAATCTCCTTCAACCGTTTGGTTGTTTGTTAAATAGTGTTGATTTCCACCAATAATAAATTGATTGTCTTGATGCAAAATTTCAATTCCAAAGTTAAATAAGGTTCTCAAGGTCATTTCGACATACGGACCACTTGCCAAATTCTCAACTGTTATGCGCGATTCTCCGCTGACCAATGGCAAAGCCATTAACATCCCAGAAATATATTGTGAACTCAACGAACCATTGAAGGTGTAATTACCGGCAACGATTGGACCTTCCAGTTGGATAGGCAAAAACCCATTGTCGGAATGATACTTTACCCCCATTTCAGGCAAAGTAGTTTCGAAAAAAGTCATTGGACGTTTCAACAAACTTCCTTCACCAGTAATCGTGAACGCACCTTTTTGAGTGGCACAAATACTTGTCATCAATCGAGTTGAAAGTCCACTTTCTCCAAAATTCAATTCTCCTGAAGCAAATGCACCTGTACCTATGACAAGCAATTCATGAGGAGCTATTTCAGTTATTTCAACGCCCAACTTCTTCAAGGCAGCAATTAAATGCAACACATCTGAACTGGAACCACAATTGCGGATGACAGATTTACCTTTGCATAAACTTGCAGCAATTAATGCTCTTTGAGCATCACTTTTTGAAGCGGGAACACAAACAATTCCGTGCAACTTATCTTGATTGATTTGTTTAATCATTTTCTTCGTTGCGATTCATGATATTTGTTTGATGACGAATCGATTCTTGGTGAATGGCGTCCATTACTTGTCGAATAAATCCTTCACTAAGCTTTAAATCACTCGAAGTATGCATGCGTTGCTGTATACTTTTTGCCCAATGTTCTGGCTGTAAAATGGTAATGTTATTTTCTTTTTTGAAAAGTCCAACCTCTTCACTCAGATGCATTCGGGCAGACAAAATATCAAACAAACGATCGTCTAATATTCCAATTTTCTCGCGCATTACCAGCATTTGATCTGCAATTTCAGCACCGATGTCACGTGAACGCAAAACCAACTTCGATAAAAGAAATTGTAAACCTTCGGCAGTAACTTGTTGTTCAGCATCAGACCAAGCTTGATCTGGATCTGGGTGTGTTTCAATCATCAATCCATCCATGTTCAAGTCCATTGCTTTTTGGGAAATTTCCAATAACAAATTGCGCTTTCCAGTAATATGAGATGGATCACAAATGATGGGTAATTCAGGCAAACGTTCTTTTAAGGCAATTGGAATTTCCCAATTTGGTGCATTTCTATATTTAGGGTGATCGTAAAATGAGAATCCTCGGTGAATTGCCGTTAAATCATCAATTCCTGCAGCTTTCAATCGCTCAAATGCCCCAATCCATAAATTTAAATCAGGATTCACAGGGTTTTTAATCATCACTGGAGTTTTCGTGCCTCGCAAAACATCTGCAATTTCTTGAACTGCAAAAGGGTTTACAGTTGTCCGTGCACCAATCCAAAGGACATCCACTCCCGCTTTCAAGGCCTTTTCAACATGGTCTTTATTGGCTACTTCCACTGAACAAGGAAGTTGATGAAGTTTTGAAGCCTCCACTAACCAGGGCAATGCAATTTCGCCTAATCCTTCAAACGAACCAGGACGAGTGCGTGGTTTCCAAATTCCTGCTCGAATCAGATTCACATTCAACTTGCTTAAATCGGCAATGATTGACAATAATTGTTCGGGTGTCTCTGCACTGCAAGGTCCAGCAATTATATAAGGTCGTTCGGACGCTACTATTTGGTTTTTTAGATTCAAAATATGCTTTATTCTATAACAAGAGATAAAAGTACAATGTTCTCGTTACTTTCCCTATTTTTGGCAAAAACTAGCACGAAAATGAAAAAATTTCTTATCAGATTAATTCTTGTATTGTCAATTGTTTACATCGGTATTTGTGGGTACATGTTCTTTTTCCAGGAATCGTTTATTTTTCATCCAGAGGTCTTAGCCAAAAATGAAGTGATTGATTATGGCTTAAATGAAGCCGAATTATCGATTGAAACGGAGGATGGAGAAAAATTGAGTGGAATTTTGTGTAAATCAACTGCTGAACCCAAAAAATTGGTGTTCTTCCTACATGGTAATACAGGTAATTTAACAGATCAAGCGCAAGCGGCTAAGTTTTATACGGAATTAGGATTTGACTTTTTCACCTTCGATTACAGGGGTTTTGGGAAAAGTAGCGGTGAAATTAAAAGTGAAGAACAGTTTTACGAAGACATTGAGCGCATGTATTATGAAATGTTGAGTGTTTATTCTCCTGATTCAATTATTGTAGTTGGGTACTCTGTTGGCACTGCTCCCGCCGCGATGATTGCTAATCGAGCGAAACCCTCTCCTTCCAAATTAGTATTGATTGCTCCTTACTATTCAATGATTGATATGACAGCAAGAAGGTATCCTTTTATTCCTTCTTTTTTATTGGAATACAAATTCGAAACAGACAAATTTGTTTCTCGACAACAAATGCCAATTCTCATTATACATGGTGATAAAGACGAAGTATTGCCTGTTGATGGTTCGCGAAAACTGAGTAAGTTATTGAACGAAAAAAGTTCTTACTACGAGATCAAGGGACAAGGTCACGATGACTTTGAGTTGAATGCAGAATTCAAGACACAAATAAGTGCATTTTTATAAAACCTATTTGGTCATAAAGTCTTTCAAGTAATACGGCTCGAAATAAGCAACGTCCTCAAATTGGTGCGTTTGGTATTTTTCAAAAGCTAAAGCAATTTGTCCTTTGGCAGATGCGTGCAATTCGATATCAGCCATACAATTTCTTCCTTGCCAATCTTCTTGCATCTTTTCGGCTCCGTCACCAAAATAAACAAAGGGCTCATATTCTTTGTAAGAATGTTCATCGAGAATATCAGCTGTAATTGGCTTAATTAGCTCCAAATCAGAAGAATAAATAGCACAATACACCTCTTTCCTGCGTGCATCAATCATTGCACAAAGATTCGTTGAAGGGTGCATTTGTTTTGCTAATACGGCGAGAGAGATTAATGAATCAATTGCAATAAGTGGTTTACCTAAAGAATAACAAAGTCCTTTCGCTGTTGAAACTCCAATACGCAAACCAGTGTATGAACCAGGACCAGAGGCAACCGAAATAGCTGAAAGATCTTTCAATTCTAATCCTGCTTCTTTTATCACAGTATGAATGAATACAGTCAGATTTTCACTGTGCGAAAATTCGTCTGACAACGATTCTTTAAGTGCAACTATACTTCCATCTTTCGATAATGCAACAGAACATGCTTTTGTAGAAGTTTCAAGATGTAAAATAAGTGTCATTCTATTTCCAACTTAAATCCAATACCATGAATATTCTGAATTTGAATAGAAGTATCTTCCTTCAAGTATTTGCGGAGTTTTGTGATGAATACATCTAAACTTCTTCCTACAAAATAATCATCTTGACCCCAAACAGCATTTAGGACAACTTCTCGAGCGACAACTTGATTTTTGAATTTACAAAGCACTTTCAATATTTGAGCTTCCTTCTTAGTTAAGGTTTTTTCAAACTGTGCATTCTTCAAAGTGTAGTTTTCAGTGTCAAACAAATAGGAACCCAATGGAATAATTAATTCTTCATTTCCTTCAGGCTTAATGTTGACACGTTTCAATAAAGATGCTACACGCAATTGTAATTCCTCTACACTGAAAGGCTTCGTTAAATAATCATCTCCACCTGATTTAAATCCTTCCACTTTATCTTCTGTCATTGATTTGGCTGAGAGAAATAAAATAGGAATATCAGTGTTCATCTTACGGACATCTTTGGCCAGTGAAAAACCATCTTTTTTTGGCATCATGACATCGAAAATGCACAAATGAAATACTTCTTCATTGAATCGTTTGAATCCATCTGCACCATCGGTGCAAAGAGTAACGTGATAACCATCTGACTTCAATTGGTCTGCGATTACAAAGCCTAAGCTTGTATCGTCCTCAACGAGTAAAATCTTTACTTTCATGAAAGATAAATTATAAAAGAGTTATAAAGTTAAAAAGAATTGAATAGGACTGATATAAAATAGCAAGAGCTTCAGACGGGCGTCCAAAGCTCTTACTCATTAATTCAACCTAACCTACTACTACTACTAGAACAAAGATAAGTATTTTTTTAATTCAAATCTTACATCTTAATCAATGAAGGTTACACATTAAAAAATAGAAAAGACATAACAATAGAAAATTTACTTAATTCGAGCTATGAAAAAATGCTGGAAAATGAAATTTATCGCTATATAATAAGCTTATTCAACGAGGTTTCATAAAATAAAAAACAAAATTAATGCTTCGATAAAAACCATAAGATTTTAATTTTTTATAATTTTTTATAACGCAATTTGCAGAGAAAACTTTACTTTTAAACATGGCAAAAATCTTAATAATTGACGACGAAGAGGATATACGTGAATTGTTGTCTTATAACCTTAAGAAAGAAGGGTTTATTGTTGAAAGCGCAGAGAATGGAGAAACTGGACTTGCTATCTTAAGTAATTTTAAACCTCAATTAGTATTATTAGATGTAATGATGCCCGGCATGGACGGTATTGAGGTTTGTGAAGCAATTCGAACCAAGGAAGGATTTCAACATACGCTTGTTTGTTTTTTAACTGCACGAAATGAAGATTATAGTCAGATCGCAGGATTAGAAGCCGGCGCAGATGATTACGTTTCAAAACCGATTCGGCCAAAAGTTCTCATCAGCAGAATAAAGGCCTTGTTAAGAAGAAAAGGTAACGTTGATATTTCCGCTGAAAATATCGGAAACCTATTAATTAATAGAGATCGTTACCTTGTTGAGAAAGATGGAAAAGAAATCCACTTGCCTCGAAAAGAATTCGAATTATTGGCTTTATTGGCTTCTAAACCTAATTATGTATTTGAACGCGATTTTATTTTAGACACTGTTTGGGGTACTGATATTGTCGTGGGAGACAGAACGATAGATGTACACATTCGTAAATTGCGTGAAAAAATTGGAAACGATTCTATAAAAACCGTAAAAGGAATTGGTTATCGGTATGTGTCACTTGGTGAGTCCATCTAAATAACCTTTTGTTACGAAAACCTATCTTAAATGTTAACTCAATATTACGGCTAATTAATAATCTATTAACCTCTAATTTACGTTCAAATTAGCCATTCAGCGTTCCTTTGCACCAGAAATTTTTAAGGAAAACTGAATGAAAATGAATTCTTTTTTAACAAGTGTGTTTTTCATGTTCACACTATACATTTCAGCCCAAACAGGTTCTATAACAGGAAATGTAACAGATTCAACTACAAAAGAAACAATCCCGGGTGTAAAGGTGATGCTTGAAGGCCAATCTAAAGGAGCATTTACCGATTTAGATGGTAAATATTTAATTGGAGGTTTATCAGCGGGTACTTACACTGTCTCTTTTAAATATGACACCTATAAAACTAAATTAGTTCCCAACGTAATTGTGAAAGATGGCGAAGCAACAAACTTGACGGTTTTATTGAGTGCTGCCATTCAAGACATTGGTCCCATTGAGTTTGTTCATACTGTCCAAAAAGAATCAACCACTAATTTACTTGTATTACAAAGAAACAATGCAAGTGTTATAGATGGTATTTCTGGAGATCAAATCAAAAAATCAGTTGATAGTAAAGCCAGTGATGTATTAAAAAGAGTTTCTGGTG
The DNA here is from genome assembly GCA_044233275.1 of Crocinitomicaceae bacterium. Taxonomy (GTDB): domain Bacteria; phylum Bacteroidota; class Bacteroidia; order Flavobacteriales_D; family Crocinitomicaceae; genus M0103. The sequence goes on from JBIIKG010000037.1 coordinate 16,769, forward strand.
CGAGTGTTCAGGATAATAAGTTTGTCGTAATTCGAGGATTGAGTGACCGTTACAATTTTGCATTGATTAATGGTGCATCACTTCCAAGTTCTGAGAGTGACCGTAAAGCCTTTTCATTTGACATTTTTCCGTCTAATATGTTGGACAATTTGATCATCATGAAAACAGCCACACCAGAATTACCAGGTGAATTTGCTGGCGGTGTAATTGATATAAGCACAATCGAACCGAAAGACAAAAATTTCCAATCGATTCAATTAAGCGGTGCATACAATACATTAACAACTTTCAAAGATTTCGCACGATCAGAAGGTGGAAGTTTGGATTTCTTAGGATTTGGTGCAGGTTCAAGACAAATACCTGATGGCATTCCTGAAACCGCTATTTTTTCAGCAATTAACAAAGACGAAAAAGCAGTTCTAGCTCAAAAAATGAATTTCGGTTGGGGAAAAACATACGGAAAAGCATTGCCAAGCGGTAGTATTCAATATTCACTTGGTAGAAGTTACAAGCTTAAAAAAGATGATCAATTTGGATTCGTATTCGCTTATAGTTATCAAAACAATTTCAATACAAGTACCTTAATCAGAAGAGAATTTGAAGAACAAGCTGCAGGTGTTGTTACTAAAATGGAATTAAATGACTCTGTTTTTACGCAAACAATTTTGAATACTGGGTTATTGAACTTCAGTTATAAATTCAACTCTAAAAATAAAATTCAATTCAAGAATTTATACTCTGTGAACTCTGAAGACAAAGTGAATAGCCGTCGAGGTGTGCGTGAATTGGATAATGACCAGCGCCAATGGGAAAAATCAACTAACTACTGGTACACGCAAAACAACTTGTTGACTTCACAGATTTTAGGGAATCACGAATTCGAAAAAGGGAAATTCAACTGGAACATGGGTTTCAGTAATGTTAA
>JBIIKG010000189.1:0-5474 GCA_044233275.1 Crocinitomicaceae bacterium
TTCAATGTGGATCCAACTAAATCGTTGTTGTCCATTACCATGTTTACCCCCAAATCCAAGTTTTGTCAAAGCAAGCATTGGTTTTAACGCACCTCCTTTACCAAGAACAATTGCCATTCTCAGGGCAACTTGTTTGGTATTAATTGTTTTTCTTGAAAAAAATGCATTTTCCCAAGATTCGGCAACGTGAACTGAGAATCCTGTGCCAATTTCCCCATTTTTTTCAGTCATTGCGCGATCTTCGGCATGTCGGTAAATCGTCGCAGTGCTAGAGTTGATCCAAAGTTTTGGAGGTTCGGGACATGCTTGGATTAACTTATGAAGTTGCAGAGTACTTTCCGTTCTAGATGTAAGAATATTCCATTTGTTTTTAAAAGTATATCGACAATCTACGGACTTACCTGTTAGATTGATGAGTACATCACAGCCGTTGAGCGCTTTTATTATTGGAGCTGAATCCTTCCATTGTATATCACCAATTTTTCGAGAGATGATAGAAACAGAAAAGCCTTCTTTAATAAACTTTTTCTTAAGATATGAGCCGATAAATCCAGTTCCGCCAGCAATTACAATTCTTTTTCGTTCCATAGTATTTTTCTTTTAAGTTTAGATATGTCTTTGGTTGTTAGATTGATATAAATGAGTGCCATAATAATCCCTATAAAAAGCATAACAACTAAGAAAAGCATGAAGAATCCACCTTGAAAATAGGGCATTAATAAGGATGTAAATGAAACAACGGTAAAAATTAGAACAAATAAAAGCAAGCGTTGATAAGTGCGAATCAATTTCTTATTTTCTCTTCTCCTTTTAAAATGAAGGAAAAAGCTAATAAGTTGAAATGCACCGAGACCAAAATAGAAAAGTACAAATGCCCATTCTGCTCTAGCAGTAAATGATAGTATCATTATACTAAGAACAACCAGTGCAATTTGAATACTTAAATCTATTTCGAGGATTTTTTTGACAGTTGATGTTTTCATAGTTTCAGAAATTATTGAAAGTTTGTATTAAAAAAATTATTTCATCAATTTTAGCATCAAAGCATAGAACCAATTTTCATCTGATCTGCTGAATTTATCCAAAAATCCATCGATTGTGCTAGAGAATTCGTGAATGTCTTTCGAAACTTTAGTAAATTCTTTTGCATCATCAGAACTCCCTAATTTAGCATTTGAAAGTTCTGCCATTAGTGATATAACTGGTTCAATTTCTCTTTTTCTTCGCTCTCTTGCAATGCAGCGAGCAACTTTACTGATGTCTTTCTCTGCTCGGAAGAATTCCATTCGTTCACCTAATTTGTGCTCCCGGTAAACAAGACCCCAATCGATTAAAGCTCTTACATTCATATTGGTATTTCCTCGTGAAATTTGAAGTTTCTCCATCATTTCTTCGGTAGACATTGAACTCTTAGAAATTAAAAGTAAAGCATGGATTTGGGCCATTGTTTTATTAATACCCCAATTGGTACCCAACTGAGCCCAACTTTGAATGAATTTATCAGATGCTTCTTGCAATTCCATAGTCAAAAGTAATTAATATTTCTGAACTTCCAAAAATAATTGAAAGTTTATGTAGTTAATAACGAAGAATAATAGTTTTATGTAATAAGTTGACAGCTTATAGTTTTGAATTTGCGCTCTGCAGACCTCTAAAAATGGACATTCCTTGTAATATTGTAAAGTTGCAATATTGTAAAGATGTAAAGTTCTAAAGATGTAAAAATCGAAAGTTGAAATGATACAAGATTCAAAAGTCGAAAATTTAAAGTGTTTCGAACCATAAATTAGAATTAGCACGCTTTAGCCCTCTAAAAACGGACATTCTTAGCAATATAGCTAAGTTTAAAAGTAGCTAAGTTTCAATATTTAGAAGTTCAGATCTTTGATTCTACAAATCTTTATTAATCAAATCTTCGAATTTCCGAATCATCAAATTCCTACCCTTTCCTCAATTCCCCATAAAAACTTATCTTTATCCCAACTAAAATTCAAACATGGGAAAAATTCTAATTATCGACGACGAAAGAGCTATACGCAGAGCATTGCGTGAAATTCTGGAATTTGAAGAATTTGCGGTTGACGAAGCAGAAAATGGGAAAGAGGGTCTGGATAAAGTGAAAACAACTTTGTACGACATCATTTTTTGTGACATCAAAATGCCGTTGATGGATGGAATGGAAGTCTTGGATGAATTGCTAAAAGCCAAAGTCGATACGCCTGTTATTATGATTAGTGGTCACGCCAACATAGAAACTGCCGTTTCAGCCATTCGTAAAGGTGCTTTTGATTTCATTGAGAAGCCATTGGATTTGAACCGTATTTTGGTGACGATCCGAAACGCAAAAGATAGAACAGTGCTTGTTGAAGAGACGAAACAGTTGAAAACAACCGTGAAACGTTTCAAAGGAAGTGCGATCATTGGTGAAACAGACGGAATCATTAAGATCAAGGAGATGATTGAAAAAGTCGCTCCGTCGGATGCGCGTGTATTAATTACAGGTGGAAATGGAACGGGTAAAGAGTTGGTCGCACGTGGATTACATGACAATTCGAATCGTAGAAAAATGCCGTTCATTGAAGTGAATTGTGCTGCGATACCATCTGAATTGATTGAAAGTGAATTATTTGGACACGAAAAAGGCGCATTTACCTCTGCCGTGAAAGATAAAAAAGGAAAGTTTGAATTGGCATCTGGTGGAACCTTGTTCTTAGATGAAATTGGTGACATGTCAGCAAGTGCGCAAGCTAAAGTATTACGAGCATTGCAAGAAAATTGTATCCAACGAGTAGGAGGAGAGCGCGATATTAAGGTTGATTGTCGTGTGTTGGCTGCAACGAACAAAGATTTGCGTAAGGAAATTGAAGAAGGACGATTTAGAGAAGATCTATATCACCGTTTGGCTGTTATTTTAATCCATGTGCCTTCTTTGAATGAACGTCGCGATGATATTCCGTTGTTAGCCGAACATTTCTTGTCAATGGTTTGCACAGAGCACGGTATACCAAGAAAATCGTTTACAGATGACGCGCTTGAAGCACTTAAAAATACGGACTGGTCTGGAAATATAAGAGAACTTAGAAATATCGTGGAACGATTAATTATTCTTTGTGGAAATTCAATTACTGGAGAAGAAGTTAAGTTGTTCGCAAACCCAAGAGCGATAAGCTAGTTGAAAATATGAGAATATGAAAGCGTCCGATTAAATTATAATCGGACGTTTTTGTTTTATCAATTCTATTTTATAGTGTAATTAAACATTTGGCAGCTTATCAACTCCGCATTCAAAAACAGTAAATCTTTCTCGGTTTCAATCAAGAAGTTGATCTTTATAACTCTTTGTTAAATGGAAGGAAATCTTGTGTAATCTTTGTTCCGCCCCATTCTAAAACGGTAAAACCACTTCGATCGATTGGCCTAATCTCCTGTTGTGGAACTAAGTACTCACGTTCAATATTTAAAGGCATAGAAATCATATAGAACCGATAAGTATGATCTGGTTTCGGAGTGATTTCAAGTTCTGCGAATTCATTCCCTTCTTCATTGAACATAAAATGAATGAAATTCCGCTCGTTTTGAATGAGTTGTGGTCCCCAGAAAGTTATGAAATCGGCCTTTTCTTTTGAATTGAATCCAAATGCTGTCAGCTTCTCTTCTAGGAATGAGATTACTTCCGATCGCTTAACTACAAAACCGCTTTCAACGATATTCGCTGCTGGTTGCCAGTCTTGGGTCGATTCCCAAAATAAATAATTGAATGATTGGTTGTTGTGTGTTAGTTGTCCATCTGGATTCGCCATGACCTTCCAACCATTCTCATAAATAGGGTATGTAAACGAAAACGCTCCAACTGGATTCACTTTTACTTCAACTAAAGTTGGTGTTTCAGGATAGAGATAGATAATAGGTTTTTCAGCCGTTACGCGGTATTTTGCTCTTTCCATATAACAGCTGACAAAGGTCTTGTGTTTTGCTTTGGCTTCAATTTCAAAAGTTGAAATCTCATGAAATAAATCATCATAATAGAATTGAAAACTATAGTTGCCCGGTTTCAATTTTAGTTCAAAGGCTTGATTTTGATCCAATACAACAGTTTGATTTACAATTAAACCAGTGTATGAATAAGTGATGGTATGTTGTGCATTTGGAACCATTTTTCCTCCTCTGAATTCATTCGTTGGTAAATGATTGAACTTAATATGAAATGCCGCTTCTTGATCTGGAAGTTCAGAACGATAAACAATGCTGTCAACTGAATAATTTGATTCCAGCTGCTCTAGAGCCAAGGTCACAAAAGAAAGCGATAAGGCGAAAAAGAAAAGTATAAATCTCATAATGAATAATTTTTAATTCAATAATTACAACTCATTGTCACTGTGAAGCATCTTTTTGGAAATCTTAGATCCTCCCCATTCTAATACAGTGAAACCGCTCCGGTCCATAGTGTCTATTTCTTGCGCTGGAACGTCGTATTCATCCATTTTATCTAAGGGCATTGAGATCATGTAAAATCGATAGATGTGATCTGGTTGCGGCGAAATTTTTAATTCACCAAATTCATTGCATGCTTCATTCAACATAAAATGAATAAAATTCCGTTCGCTTTGAATCAGTTGAGGTCCCCAATAAGTAATAAAATCTGCTTTTTCCTTTGAGTTAAAACCAAAATCGTTGAGTTTAGCTTCCAAAAAAGAAATTACATCTTCTTTATTGACAACAAAGCCACTTTCAAAAACAGATGTTTGAGGCATCCAGTTTTGCTGCGCTTCCCAGAATAAGTAATTGTATTGATTCCCATTGACATCAAGATTTCCATTTGGATGCGCAGTAACTTGCCAGGCATCTTCATAAACGGGATAAGTAAACGTGAATTCTCCTTTGGGTGCTACCTGAACAGTAACAGGCGTTATAGAAGGCGGATAAAGATAAATTACGGGCTTATCGACCATGATTTCCATATGTGCGAATTGCCAATTAAGTTGTAATTCGTATGTGTGTTGACCTAAAAAATCGATGGAATCTGTATAGATTTCAAAATGCATTTGATCGTAATAGAATTGGAAGATGTGCGAGCCAGCGGGCAAACTTATGTTGAAATGACGGTTGGCATTTAACTCACCTTCTTTTTGAACGCCATCAATTGAATAAACGACTCTTTGAAGAGGCAGTATTTTCGGCAGTTGCTCGTTTAAAACGACAATCGCTGCTTTGCCTTTCTCAATGGATTTATCTTCTGTAACAGATTTTATCCAATAAACGGGGAGTGATTTTTCAATGCCAATGGCTTTCGCAGCAAAAACACTTCCAAAGATAAATAAGGTAAAAAGAAAACGAGCCATAATTCTTTGATTTGATAGGGTGATACATACCAAAAACTATTTCGTTCAAAATAGAATGAAAATATTTGGTAAGAGGTTTAGATTGTTTAGTTTATTTTTAATTGAAATTAAAAATAATTTCCTTCACTGTTTACT
>JBIIKG010000072.1:0-12135 GCA_044233275.1 Crocinitomicaceae bacterium
GAATTATAGACTTTGTGCTTATCAAAGTGGATAAAGCTTAAAATACGTTTTGATTCGAGTAAGTGAATTTAGATGAATATCTTCCCAAAATAGATTCACATCGCCCACATGATAATTTTTCATATTAAGCGCCATTAAACGGTATGGGAAATGGGGAATGGTAATCCAAATAGCACCATCAATTGTATTAGTTTCAAAACTTTCACGATACATTTTTCCATTGCTGAAATAAAATCCTTTGTGTAAACTTCTGGCAGCAAATTCTGATTGATCCCAAGTTACAGGATTTATAACAGCTTTACCTTTATACCATTTATGATAGTTGGGCTGATTATAGTTCTTTTTAAATGTATTCCAAGTGACATATCCCCCCACAGAGTCTGGATGAGTCATTAGCTTAACTTCTTTAAAATCTTCATTTGAAATTCCTGCGCCAGGTAAATAGGCAGCAACCAATTTTTTCTGAAGTGTTTTACCATCAAAAAATTCCTTAATTAATTCAGCTAACATGATACTCCCTTGACTATGTCCTGCCAAAATGATAGCATGTCCATTATTGAAATTTTCGAGATAATACTTGAATGCAGCTCGAACATCATTATATGCGTATCTTAATGCTTTTTCCCCATCATTTTCGATGTTTTGGAATGCTTTAATATGAGCTTGTCGATAATATGGAGTATAAATTGATCCTGCTGAACCCCATGCTGAAGCTTGCATCTTTATTGAATTAATAGCACTTGATCTGTGAGTTGAATCATCTATATTGTAATTCCAGCGCTTATCCTTCTTGTCAATTAAAAAAGTTGGATAAAGAAAAAAAACATCTACTTGACTAGCAAGAGTATCCTTATCTACAAACTTAGGCCAAGCTATACTATCCCCGGGAAGATATGCCCAATTGTAATTGTTAGAATAATCTACATCTTGCGCTGATGTGCAAAACGATATAAGAAATATAATGTGGAATCGAAGATATTGCATATTTATAAAGAAAAAAAAGTAAATAAATTTAAGTAACATGTATTCTAAAATAGACAAGATAACTGCACTTCTTTGCAGAATCCATCAGAATCAGCGTTTTTTTGTAGCCAATTAACGAGCTGATCTTTAACCCAAATTTATTTTTCGAAGTTAAGAATTTTTTTACTTTTTAATAATGATTCGAAGTCATAAATCGGTATTGATTTTAGCCATTGAAACGATTTTTTCTTCTGTATTTCAAAGTAATTTTGGGTATTGCCTTTTATTGAAAAAAATAGAGTGAAAAGAATGAGTAATAATTTCATTGTGATTGTATATATCTGTTTGCAAGTAGGCGAATTGGCGCTTTCTCTCGAATATGTATGTGCGCCATTTTGCTTACTGTTCGTTATATGAGGTTTATTATTTCAATTTATTCTTTAAATCCATTCGTTCGTGTAGGATTCTGGCGATTTCAATCGATTTATCATCCATGATCCTATAGAGAATAATGTGCTTGGAGGCTTTTTTACCTTTTAAATTTGGATAAATTTCTTCATACACTTTACCTTGCTGTGGCTTCTTGGCTATTGCTGCACATGCATTTAGAATAAGTTTATAATATTTATCAGCTTGACTTTCAGACCATGTCTCAACAGTGTAATTCCAAATATCAGATAGATCCTTTACGGCATTGTTTGTTAACTTAAACTTGGCCATTTACTTTCTTTTTGCCTTTAACATTTTTAAATGTTCTTCGGGATCAAAATCTTCGGCTAAACCACTGTTAATACCTTCGTCAATGGCATGACGCAAAGCAATTATTTTCTGCTCTTCTTCTTCAAGGAGCCTCAACCCCGCACGTACTACTTCACTTGCGTTTTTATAACGTCCTTCCCTTAGAATACCCTGAATAAATTGATCAAAATAACTACCCAAAGTAATAGATGTGTTTTTACTCATGACTTTAATTTCTTGTAAATGTACCAAATATTGGTATTATTTCAAAATATTATTCAGGGATTTTGGGTAGTGGATAATCACACATATCTCTCAAATAGAGCGGATAAGCCTCGTAATAGTAAGGAATAACCTTCTTAAATATACTCATTTATTCAACGCTTCAATCTTGAACAAGTCCTTTTTTTAAGAATCTAATCACTTCAAAAGCCCAATAAACTGCTTCGTCAATTCCTTGGAAGAATAGGGGGAAAGGTTCGTTGCTTGGTGGTAGTTTTCGCCTGAAAGGTAGAGGTTAAAACGCGCTTCGAGGAAAGTACCAATTTCTTCGGTTTCCCAAAAATCGGCAAAAAGTCCTGCTTGGGTAGCGTACATGGCGTTTTCCAAGTCGCTTTCCTTTTCGCCAATGGCAAGAATGGGGCGCTTGGCACCTAAGTACTCGAAAAATTTGCCGGTAAGAATTCCTTTCACGTTTCCAGTGTTATTGGCAACTAGCAGTAAAACGTGTGTTTGGCGCTGCAAAGCAATGCTTTCTGCATGCGAAACGGAAGGTATGGAATGGACATATTGATCGAGTCCTTTTTCTTTTAGAATTTCATGGATCTTAAAATCAACCGAACCAATTAATTTGATTTCCAAGGCTTCTTTGAAAGCTGGAATGCGCTCAACGATATTTTCTAAGGCATTCCAAAGGGCATCTGGATTCCGAGAATAAGGCATGGAACCAAAATGGGCGATGGTGAATTTTTTATCCAACACCACCTGCTTTGCGTCAAATTCTGGAAAAATGAAACCATTTGTCACAACTTCAACTTTTCGTCCTACTGTGCTTGAAAGTCCCTCAGCACAAGCATCACTCACGGTTACAATGGTATCCGCTTCGGTCAACACGGCATTTTCTAATTTATGGTGGCGCTCATCGGCCCATTTTCCAGGTAATAATTCTTGGTAGAAATCGATTTCGGTCCACGGATCTCTGAAATCGGCTACCCAATTGAGTTGAGGGAAGTGTGACTTCAGTCGGCGCGCAATTAAATGCATGCTGTGTGGTGGACCCGTAGAAATAACAGTATCAATTTCTGGGTGTTCCTTTAAGTAGTTTTTCAAAAAACGCGCACTTGGACGAATCCAACACACCCGCGCATCTGGAATAAATAAATTGCCGCGAATCCAAATAATCAAGCGTTGTATAAGTCCTGCCTTATGATTTTGCGTAATTCCAGCGCCTTTGTTCGGATTGTTTTTGCTTCCCAGGTAACGATGAGGTTCGAAAATTTTTCTGCGCACAATTGTCAAGTCCGAACTTACTTCGGTATTTAACTGTGTATCAATAATCGGCCAAGCAGCTTCTTGCGGACAATACACGTGTAAATTGACACCGTTTTCCTTGAAATAGCGCGACATACGCAACCATCGATGAACACCTGCACCACCAGCCGGCGGCCAGTAATAAGTAATCAACAATGCACTGCGTTCCTTTTCCAATTAGTGCGTGATTTTAGCTTTTACTTCCGCAATCGCATCTTTTAGACCGTTTGGATTTTTACCTCCAGCAGTCGCAAAAAATGCTTGTCCGCCACCACCACCTTGGATGTGTTTCGACACTTCACGTACAATATTTCCAGCGTTGATGCCTTTCTCAGCAATTAAACTATCAGCAGCAATGATACTGATGGTACATTTATCGCCTTCATTTCCACCAATTACACCAAAGAAATTGTCCACTTCACCTTTCAATTGGAAAAGAATATCCTTTATTGAACCACCATCCAATGGAATAACTGTTCCTAGGAAATTAACGCCATTGATATGTTCTATTTGTGACTTTAAATCGCCTTTTACAGAAAGTGCTTTTTCTTTCAATAAGAGTTCAATTTCTTTCGTCAACTGATTGTTCTTTGTTTGTAAATCTTCTACCGCTTTCACCAAATCTTTTGGATTCTTCAAGCCAAGAGCAATGGTATCCAATAGGTCCGCTTTTTCACGGAAATAACGTTCAGCAGTAGTAGAGGTAATTGCTTCAATACGACGAATTCCAGCAGCAACAGCAGATTCACTTGTAATTTTGAACAGACCAATTTTACTCGTTGAAGAAACATGTGTTCCTCCGCACAATTCAACCGATTCACCAAATTTTATCACACGTACTGCATCACCGTATTTTTCACCGAACAAGGCCATTGCACCCATCGATTTTGCTGTTTCAATTGGCGTATCTCTGCGTTCATCCAAAGCTAAGTTAGCGTGAATTCCATCAATGACCATTTGCTCAACTTGCGCTAATTGTTCGTCCGTTACTTTTGAGAAATGTGAAAAATCGAAACGCAAATATTCAGGTGTCACCAACGATCCTTTTTGCTCCACATGTGTTCCTAAAACTTTACGTAAAGCATGATGGAGTAGATGCGTAGCAGAGTGATTCGAAGCAGAAGCCATACGGTTCGCCTCGTTCACAGTTGCTGTAAATGTAGCATTCACATCCGAAGGAATTTTTTCACTCAAGTGAATGATCAAATTGTTTTCCTTCTTCGTATCGAAAATGGTGATTTTTTCGCCATTCGCTTCAATGGTACCTTTGTCTCCCACTTGTCCACCACCTTCAGGATAAAAAGGCGTTTGGTTGAATACCATTTGGTAGAAGGATTTCTGCTTTTGGCTCACTTTTCTATATTTCACCAATTGAATTGGAGACGTCAAGTGATCGTAACCGATAAATTCTACCGTTCCATCTTTTTGAATTTGAACCCAGTCATCGGTCTCAACTGCTGTTGCAGCGCGTGAACGGTCTTTTTGTTTTTGCAATTCAGCATCAAAAGCAGCTTCGTCGATTGTCAAATCATTTTCTCTGGCAATCAGTGATGTTAAATCAACTGGGAAACCATAGGTATCATACAATTCAAAAACGGCCGTTCCATTAATCACAACTTCACCCGATTTTTTGGTTGATTGAATGATGGTGTCAATACGCTTCAATCCTTGCTCTAGAGTTCTAAAGAAACTGATTTCTTCTTCACGAATCACTTGTTGTACCAATTCACGTTGGTTGATTAGCTCAACGAAAGGATCGCCCATTATTTCACTTAAAATAATCGACAAATCACACATAAATGGTTCTTTCAATCCTAACGTTTGGTATCCGTAACGAATGGCGCGACGCAAGATTCTGCGAATCACATAACCTGCTCCAGTATTGGATGGCAATTGTCCGTCAGCAATCGAAAAAGCAATTGCTCTCACGTGATCGGCAATAACACGCAATGCAATATCTGTTTCTTCTTTTACACCGTATTGAACACCAGAAACCCGTTCCATATGTTGAATCAATGTTTGAAATAAATCGGTATCGTAATTCGAAGTTTTTCCTTGCAAGGCCATTGCAAGTCGCTCTAATCCCATTCCTGTATCAACATGCGTTGCAGGAAGTGGCTCCAGACTTCCATCTGCTTTACGGTTAAATTGCATGAAGACATTGTTCCAAATTTCAATCACTTGTGGGTGATCGAAATTCACTAAATCTCTACCATCAACTATATCGCGTTCTTTTTTCGAACGTAAATCAACATGGATTTCCGTACAAGGACCACAAGGACCTGTATCGCCCATCTCCCAAAAGTTATCTTTCTTCGAAGCGAGAATGATGCGGTCTTCTGCAATGTATTTTTTCCAGATAGCAAAACTTTCACTGTCTTGTGGAACACCGTCTTTTTCGTCGCCTTCAAAAACAGTAACGTATAATTTATCTTTTGGAATCTTATAAACTTCTGTCAACAGTTCCCAAGCCCAACCAATTGCTTCTTCTTTGAAGTAATCGCCAAATGACCAGTTCCCAAGCATTTCGAACATCGTATGGTGGTAAGTATCCACGCCCACTTCTTCTAAATCGTTGTGTTTACCAGAAACACGCAGACATTTTTGTGAGTTGGCGACACGCGGATTTTTAGGAACGGCGTTTCCAAGGAAAAAATCCTTGAATTGGTTCATTCCAGCATTGGTAAACATCAAGGTAGGGTCGTTCTTCACTGCCATTGGCGCTGAAGGCACAATTTCGTGACCTTTTGATGCAAAAAATGTAAAAAATTGCTCGCGTATTTCAGAAACTTTCATGGATGCTTGTCCGTTTTTCAATTATCAATAGAGTGCAAATTTAACTGAATTCATGAAAAGGGAAAGGCATTTAGAACGCAAAGATGATTTTGAAATTCAAGATATGTTAGACTGCCAATTTTTTATTGTTGAAACTGTGAAAACAAATCACACTTTAGGACTTGATTTAATTAACTTGTTTAGTAATTTCAAGGAAGGTTTTAGAACTTCTTTTTGTTTTGTTTGAATGATGTCTTCAAATAAAGTACCATCCACATTTCCAAAGCCAGTACTTCCGCATACATTAGAAACTGCTTGATCAATAAAATGTGTGATTCCAACATTCGTTAATGCACCATTTGTCGTAAATAGCACAAAATCTGCGGTTACACCTATGATGAGTGTCTCTCCGATACTTATCTTCGGACAGAGGAAAATGGATACTGCTGCGAACAATATCACCAGTAATTTGTTTTAATTTTTATAGATTTAAGTGTGGAAAAATTCACCACACGAAGGTTTATAGATATGAAAAACAAAGTGTTTTAGAATAATTTTTATTGTTTACACAATTTTTTTGGGTTGTTCAATATTTTTGTTGTTTCTTAGTATTCAAATAATATATTTTCAATTTATTTTCAGATGAGAAATTGTTGAGGATAACTAAGTAAATAAAGTTTTAACCGAATGAATTAGTTTTATTAAAAAGCTTTTAATAATAGCTTTTTAGAGTGTTTTTTAAAAAAAATATTGCGTTTTTTTTAATTTATGTATCTTTGAGAAACCAACCTCGGGATTATCAAAACTACTTCTAAAAACGTTGTTTTTTTTAAATTATTACAACTGAGCGTTTTATGACCACGAACCCATTAAGAATAATGTTAATTGAAGACGATCATACGTTCTCCAAGCTTGTTCATTTTCATCTTATTTCGTTCAATGAAAATTTATCATCTGAACATATACAGCAGGTTGAATCTATAAAAGATTTTGAAGAATCTTTGTTATTCTTCTATCCTGATATTATTCTCTTAGACCTCAATTTACCAGATTCAAACGGACTTGATACTTTTTTGAAAGTAAAAAACAAGTGTCCTAATTCAGCAATTATTATCCTGTCAGGTTCTGATGAAGAAGAGCTTTCTGCGAAAATCGCAAAGTATGGAGCCCAAGATTACTTGATAAAAAGTGAAGTTTCTGGCCGTTATTTAAAAAAGGCAATTGATTATTGTTTGGAGAGAATGCGCCACCAACAACAATTGGAGCAATCAGAAAAAAAGTTTCGAGAGTCGTTTGAGAACAGTCCAGTACCAATGTTTACTGCTGTTGGAAATGAACTTATCATTCAATTAACAAATAATGCCTTCAATAATTTATATGAAGGCGTTTTGACTGATTTTTTTGGTCAAAAACTGCATAAATTTAACACTCAAAATGAGAATTTTTTCTGTCTTCAAAATGAATCAGTGAACGATATCAAAAATTTGTGTCAAGTAACAAAGACTGGAAAAATGATTCGTGTTGAATTGATTGCAAATAAGTTGAATTCGGATAGAGACCTTTTTATTTGCTCTATTATTGATAAAACGGAAGAGTTGCGTTTTCAAGAAGAAAAAATGAAAATTATTAATGAAGCGCAAGAAAATGAAAAACAAAATATAGCGCGTGAAATTCATGATGGTCTTGCTCAAAATTTAGTGGTAATGAATTTGCTATTTGGTTCTTTCAAATTTCAATCTGGTCAAGAAGCGAGTGTAGAAGATTTTTCTAACTTGATTAAAACAACCATCGAAGAAGCAAAATCAATTTCTTATCAGCTTTTGCCTCCCCAATTAGAAAATGGTTTTTTGAACGGACTTAAAAGTGTAATTGTACGGATCAATAGCTTAAACAAACAAGACGCTATACTTGAAATATCAGATGATGTTGAAGAAGGAGATTTTGATTCAGTAGACAAGTTTAATCTTTTCAGAATAATTCAAGAATTTTTTAACAACAGTATCAAATATTCTAATTCTGAATTATATAATACAAAAATATTTAAAAGAGAGTCCGGAGAGTTAATAATTTTGATTAATGACAATGGTGTCGGTTTTGATAGAGAAAAGGTAATCGGCACATTAGGTATATCCAATATGCTAAATAGGATTGATATGGCCGGTATTCAAGGTAGTTTAAATAGTGAAATAGGGGTTGGGACTACGTTGGAATTAATAATCAAATGATATAAATAATAACCTATGCAGCTCGACCAACATTTTAAGACCACTTTAGAGCCAATATTCAAATTAATTGATACAGTTTATACCAATGATTTTGTATTGGATGAAAATGCATGTGTCGAATACATGGGAGCTAATTTGGTTCAATTGTTAGAGATTCCTAATCCGATCGGAAAGTCATTTTTTGAAGTGTTCACTTCTGAAAGGATTGTTGATTTAAAAGGCTTTCAGGCTGATTCCCCCGCCTTTCCTGAACGTGATGTTTTGAAGTCCTCTACTTTAAATTCTCACTTTAGGATGGAGGCACGTTATTCATCTATTTTGGATTCCTATACATATGTCAGTATTAAAATCAATAAAAGAATTCATGAATCAAATCGTATTGCTGAAGACTTAATAAGCAAAATAGATGTTAATCTGAGCACCAGTGATTTTCTATTGGAAGTGTTGTATAATTTACCATCCGATATCGCCATATTTAATACTGACCACGAATATATTTACCTCAATCCATCAGCAGTTCAAAACAATGAAATCAGAGATTTTTTAATTGGTAAAACGGATTTTGATTATTGCAATTTAAAAGGAATCGAAAACACGATGGCAGAAGACCGAAGAGAAATCTTTAATCGTGTTATCAAAGATGGAGAATTGATTGCTCTAGAGACTGAACATGTATTGCAAGATGGATCAATAAAAACTGTTCAACGATCTTTTTCGCCCATATACAGGGATCAGCAGAACCTAATGGGAGCTCTGGGCTATGGGATGGATATTTCTCCAATTAAAGAAGCCATAAAAACAGCTAAAAAGAATGAAGATCGATATAAGTCGCTCTTTGAAAATAACCTAGCCGGTGTTTTTAAAACAACTGTGAATGGCGATATTCTTGATTTTAATAAATCTTTCGCACAGGTATTTGGGTTTACAGATGCAAATGAAATCAAAGCGAATAAAAATCTGCAAAGGTTACTTGAAAGTGAAACTTGGAATTCTTTTGTAAAAGCGATTAAGGAAAAAGGTAGATTAATTAATTATATCTTTAAAATTACATCATATGATGGCGATACGGTCGAATATTTAACAAACGCTAGTTATTTTCTAGAGAATGGAATAGAAATCATAGAAGGAACTATTATTGACATAAGCGAAATCTCTCGCGCCAATGCTGTATTAGAAGAAAAAAAGGACAAGCTTGAAAGAATGGCTTTTTTCCTGGATCAAACATCTGATGGTATTCAAGTTGTTGATGAATACGGTACTTTTATATATGTAAATAAAACGGCATCGGAAAGATTATCGATTCCTATGGAAAATCCAAGCGAATTTTCGGTTTATGATGTTGAAAAACAAATTGCAACAAAAGAAGATTGGAATAGTCATGTTAAATTAATGTTCGAAGTGGGCAAAATTGTTGCAGATACGAAGCATTTTAATGTGAAAACGAATGCGTATATTCCCATCGAAATAACAATTGTAGCGAGAGAATTTCAAGGTAAAAAATACATAATAACGACGGCTAAAGATATTACAGATAGAATAGAAAATACGCGTATTCTTGATGAAAAAAACAAATATTTAAAATCTTTGACAGAGGCAATTGATGCGAGTTCCTTGGTTTCGGTCACTGATACAAGTGGAAAAATAATACGTGCAAATCAGAAATTCTGTGAAGTTTCTCAATATTCTATCAAAGAATTAATTGGTAGCGATCATCGAATAATTAATTCAAACAATCACACCAAGGCATTTTGGAGTAATATGTACAAAACGCTCTTTTCGGGTCAAATTTGGCACGGTGAAATACGCAATAAACGAAAGGATGGTGCTTATTACTGGGTGAACACAGTTATTTTTCCTGTATTAGATGAGAGTAGCAATCCTTATGAGTTTTTGTCAATAAGACAGGAAATTACGGCAGCTAAATTGAATGAGACCATCATACAGCGACAAATCAATTTTCAAGATTTGCTAATGAATATTAGTAATCGCTTGATCAACATAGATGAAATTAATCTGAATAAAGAAATAGATAATGCCTTAAAAGAGATTGGTCTGTTTGTAGATGCGGATCGCAGCTATATATTTGATTATAATCATGAATTAGAAACAATCAACAATCTCTTTGAATGGTGTCGAGATGAGGTAGCGCCGCAAATACATCTTCTACAAAACATTCCCTTTTCGGAAGTTCCTTACTGGATAGACACTCATTTCAGTGGTAAAATAATAGATATTTTAAATGTTGAACAGCTTGATGAAAGCAAATTCAAAAATCTATTAGAAGACCAAGGAATAAAAAGTTTACTAGCTATACCCATGATGGATGGGGAGAAATGTATTGGATTTATTGGTTTTGATTCTGTTCGTGAGGTTCACAGTTACACCGAAATTGACAAAAACATATTAGATCTTTTTGCTAATATGTTAGTTAGCGCTAACAAGCAGAAAGAATTCATCCGTCAGATTGAAGATACAAATAAAAAAATAACGGAAATAAATGAAAATTTAGAAAAACTAGTAGAGGAGAAAACGGCTAGTTACAATGAATTGAATCAAGCGATGATTTATGACGATAAGCTAGCATTGATTGGAGAAATAACGGCTGGTATAACACATGACTTGAATACACCAATTGGCGCAATAAAGGTTGGAGCAGAAAGTATACGGTTCACGTTAGAAAGTCTGTTTAAGAATGTTATAGGTAAAAGCACAAATGAGCAATTGCGTTTTGCGTGCAATCGAGCAATTGAAAATAACATGGAGATGTTTGTTGGCGGGATGCAAATGATGCGTGAAAAGCAAAAAGTGCTTGATTATTTGAATGAAAAATATCCTCATTTGGATGATCCCAACAGAATTGCGTCCGATTTGGTGAAGGTGCGTATTCTCGAAAATGATGAAGCAGCCATTAAACAGATTTTGGAAGCATCTAACTCTCTAGATTTTATCAATTTAATTTATCATATACAAACAATTAGAACGTTTGTGGATACCATTTATGAAGCTGGTGAAAAATCTTCAATGGTGATAAAAAACCTGAGAATGTTCTTAAAGGATGGTCAAGAAACAGAGAAAGTAACGATTAATTTGAATGATAGTATCCGAGCAGTGCTAAACTTGTTTGGCTATCAATTAAAAAAAAATATTGAACTCAAAATTGATATTCCATTCGATATAGAAATCAGTGGTTATTTGAACAAACTATATCAATTATGGTCTAATCTTATAAAAAATGCACTTGAAGAAATTGGCTCTGCTGGCCAGTTAATCATCAGTGCGAGAAAAGAAGGGGAAAATATTATTGTAACTTTCTCGAATACCGGAAAAATGATTCCGCTTGAGATACAAGCAAGAATTTTTGATAAATTTTTTACAACAAAATCAGAAAAAAATGGAACAGGTTTAGGGTTAAGTATCGTTAAAAAGGTTGTTAAGGACCATGGTGCAGTTATTAATGTAAGCTCCAATGAACAATACACCTCGTTTATTGTTACATTTAAAATTCCTGAAAATGTGTAAATACGCTATAATTTGTGTGGATGACGATCCAATGATAAATTTACTGCTGAATTTTCAGTTAAACAAAATTGTAAATAGCAGTACTACTTGTATCGAAACGTATTCGAATCCAAAAGAAATATATTCACAAATAGAAAATTTTATTTCTATTGGGGTAAAGCCAATATTACTTATCGTTGATTATCAAATGCCTGAAATGAATGGTGATGAATTGATCATCAAAGTGAAGGAAAAATATCCAAACATTCCTTGCGTAATGCTTTCAGGACAAGCAAATGCGATTGCTATAAATCAACTCAAAAAAGACAAATTACTCTCTGAATTTATAGAGAAACCTTGGAATGAAGAGACACTTGCAACTGTAGTAAATTCGTATAAAGATATT
>JBIIKG010000181.1:0-5716 GCA_044233275.1 Crocinitomicaceae bacterium
TTTCTTGCACAGGCTGCTAACACAGTTGATTTTTCGACACACCACGCTCTTTTTTTCGATAAAACCGCTGAGGCTTGGAGTCCTTGTGGAGTTAAATTCAAATGATACGGATCATATAGAAAAGCATCGCGCACCAAGAAATACAGTTGAATTGCAGTATCTCTGGGTGATCCAGTTGAATCGATGTTTTCTGTGAAAAGATCAAATGCTGGGTGATTAAAGTCGATAAGTTTTGTATCCTTTAGGAATTCATCCATTATGGGAAAATATTTCGATTATTTTTGTTGTACAATTTTAGTCAATTCATTGAAATGAATCAAACTGAAAATCAAGAAACCAAATTTAAAAGTCCAATTCCGATTATTCGGCGATTGCAAGGATTTATTTTTGGGGAGGATAGGCCAGATAATTTTACGCAATTCACATTTTACTTAAACCTCTTTTTCTGGTTTATTTTCTTGCTTTGGTCGGTCATTTCAGTCCTGACACTTTCCTTTCGCCATGTTGTCGAAAAACACAAAAAAATATCAATTGAAGAAATCATTTTTAATCGAGGTAAAGAGTTAGAATTTGAACCAAGCGACTTTTTGAATCATTTAATGACTACTTATTCTGTATCGGTAATTTTATGGCTGATTGTTTTTGTAGGACTGGTGCTGCTTTGGCGAAAGAATAAGTTTTTCATTTACTTTTTGGGCGGTGGAGTTATTTTATACGTGAGCATGCTCATATTTTACATGAGTTACACTTTTTTCGTCGAGGACACTACCCTATTTGATAAAATTGGTTTGTTGGCGATGCTTTCTAGTTCTTTTATGTATTATTTTCTTTTGAAAAAAGAGTCGAATAATGGTACTATGAGTTTTTTTGGTGCAGATGAAGACGATGAATGATGTTTTCTACCTTCTGCTCTGCTTCGCTTAAGACCAATTCTGCATTTAAATAGATTTCTTCGCGTTCTGAGAGCATTATATCAATTAACGCAGCTAGTTCGTCATCATTTAATTTTGCAATAAGGGGCCGCTTTGATTTACCTTCTTTTAGGCGCAATAATAGCGTTGAAGGTTTAGTTTGTAAATAAACTGACGTTCCTTTTTGCGAGAGTAAATCCATTAGATTATTGTGGCATGGCAAACCGCCTCCTGTTGCTACAACTATCATTTCGTTTGCATCTAGTTTTTCGATTACCTTCTTTTCTAAGGAACGAAAATAACGTTCACCTTTTGTTTCAAAAAGTTGACTAATGGTATGCCCTTCTTGCTCGGAAATCAATTTATCCGTATCGATAAAGGGGCAATTGAGCACTTTGGCCAATTTCTTTCCAGTACTAGTTTTTCCAGCTCCCATAAATCCAATAAGGAAAATTATCTTCACGCAGCAAAGTAAGCGAAAATGTCTGATTTAAATCAAAAATATAGAATTTTGTATCGCTTAACATCCAATGAGTTAGCGGAACTAAGCGTTTTTTTTTGAAAAAAAACTACAATCCACTTGTTAAACAAAATAATACACATATCTTTGCACCCGCAATCGCGTTGAATGGAGGTTTATCCTTAAATCATGCACTGCAAGATTCGGTAGCTCAGCTGGTAGAGCAATACACTTTTAATGTATGGGTCCTGGGTTCGAATCCCAGCCGGATCACAAGAGGAGTTCAATTTTGAGCTCCTTTTTTGTTTTTGTTAAAATCTCATGCTTTTTTCTTTCTGCCTAGCATGTGAATTTTGTTTGTTGTTTCTAAGTTGCGCATGCGAATCGAGTCTCCCTCTTTGGAGAGGGATTAAGGGAGAGGATGAATATAAATCCCCTACTCACCAGCACACCTAACATTTTCCACAATTTTCATGTATCTTAGAATTCTATAAGCGTTAAAAAGATTTTGGAAGACATGTATAAAATGGGAACTCGTACTTTTCTAGTCATTTTACTTGCAGTGCTGCTCCATTCGTGTTCTTCGATGTCAAGATCCTTGAAAGCGTTCTATGTTCATTCGCTTTCTCGGGATAACGATTCTTTGCAGCCACTCATCTGGAAGTCTGATTATTACTTTTATGATCAGAACGGTGAAATGGCGCACGACAAAACGATTCTATGCTGAATCCAATGAAATGCTTGAGATTTTCTATGCTAAGTAAATCACCCTACAACGGAATCTTCAGCACCTGACCAACACTGATATTGTCAGACTTCAACCTATTTAATTTCTTGATAGCAGAAACGGTGGTATGGTGACGATTAGCGATGTGACCCAAGGTATCGCCAGATTTCACTTTGTAGGTTTTGCTCTTCGCAACTGCGACCTTTTTTACTTCTTGTCGTTGAACGATTTGGTCATCTTTTACGGTATCCTCACCCGTATTTTTATATTCCAATGCTACAATGATGGTATTCGTTGAGTCGTTGTAACAATCGGTTGCGTACTTGTAGAACTTCTGACGGATATTGACATAGGTGCAATAATTCGACAATTGTGTGCCGTTCCATTCATAACACTGGATCACATCTTCATTGAAATCCAACACTAATTCGGGTTCCATTGCGGGATAAGTCCTGTGCATAGTTGGAACCTGCTTGTTCACTGCTGCTAATCCTCCGCCTGCAGAACCACGACTGTCGATACAAGCATAGCATTTTCCATCTTCGCTCGGACCAACAACGGCAATCCAATAAACGGTCAATGTAAGTGGATCGATTTGAATGAATAATTTCTTGAGGTCAGACTGAAATCCCTTGCTGCGAATGCGCTCCAATCCTGCATTAATTTTCACATTCAAATGGCCACCAAAATAATCCATTTTTCTGCGGTTGAAGGAGTGCAAAGCATCATACACATACGGTACACCTTGGGCAGTGTAGGAATCACAAATCATTTCGTCGTGTTCGACTAGTTGAATTGTATCGGAATCGATGAGCTGAAAAACAGGTGGAACAATCGTTTTTACTATTTTTGTCGAATCAATGGGAATGATTGAATCAACCTCTTCTTGGGCTTTTAACCCGAAGAAATTAACGACACACACCATTACAAAAAATACGAACCTCATTTTCATCGAATGAATTGACTATGCTACAAAGGTAGTAAGCATTTGTAGAAAGACAATTAAACGGAAAAGTATAACAAAAGTTAACAAGGCCCGTATAGGCTAAATTTGAATCGAAGAAAACCAAAATAATAAAGCAATTCCCTGCATGTCAGAAAGTCCAATTACTGAAATAAACGAAGTAAAACCTAAAAAAAGAAGAAAACTTAGAAAGTTCTTCAAAATTTCTTATTTAACCGTCATTCATGGACTTGCCATCTTTGGTGCTTTCCTCATTGTTACTGCTTTGGCTGTAAAATTCAAGTGGACCAATCAAAGTGGTACTTCGGATGTGAACAACCGTTATTTCAATGAACTAGCGGATAAATACGGACAAGATCAAGCAATGGACAGTGCAAACTTGGTATGGCAACAGGATCAATTTTTTCAAAAGTTGGGGATTCTTGCGAAATATAAACCAGTAGATGCCCGAAAAATCTATGCGAGCTTCGAACAAACACAGGACGTAACCATTGGTTTACGCATGCTCGATGCCGCCTCGTTGATGTTAAAAGACAACAAATCCTATCAAAAAGAGCTACAACTCTTGAACTCCAAATTGAAAGGAAAAGATAAATCCGTTTACGAATGGTCGAATTACGAAGTGTGGGATCAGTTCTGTGAAGCTGTGTTGAAAGACAAAGCTGCAATTGATTCTGCATCTCGCATTACGGGAGTTGAGTCCAGATTGATTGTAATGTGCCTCGTTGGTGAACAAGTGCGTATGTTCAATTCTGGAAGGGAGAAATTCAAGCAGTACGTATACCCATTCAGTCGTGTTATGTTACCGAATAACCGCGGGTACGGCGTAACGAGTATTTTGGAATCGACTGCATTGAAGATCGAAGCCAACAACCAGGATCCAAATAGTCCCTACTACCCCGGTGACTACTTCTCGAAATGTTTAAACTACAATGACTCTTTCCCAGGAAGAATTGTCGATTCCATCGCAGCACACAAGCGAAAAACCATACAACGACTCATTCAAGGTGGTGATCACTTCTATTGTTACTTGTACACTGGCTTCATGTTGCGTCAGTTCTATGCACAATGGGACAGAGCAGGTTACGACATCTCTTACCGACCAGAAGCCTTGGCAACCTTGTTCAACATCGGATTTCAGAAAAGTAAACCAAAAGCGAATCCTGAAGCAGGAGGATCTTCATTCAATATTGCCGGCAAGGATTACACCTTCGGTGGACTCTGCTTCGAATTCTATTACAGTGGTGAGCTCATGAAAGAATTCCCTATCACGCGAAAGACCTTCCTCCAGGAAGAGGACCTCATCAAAAACAATCAACTATACTTGGAAAAGGTGGAGAAATTGATGTCAGGCGATACAACGGAAATTGTTGAGAACGTTAGGCTTTAGGCATTTGGCTCGAGGTGTTAGAGCTAGATTTTAGAGCTAGACGATAGAAGTTAGATTTTAGAGCTAGATTTTAGAGCTAGACGATAGAGGTTAGGCATAAGACTTGTTCTTTTGAACCAATCCTAAAGAATAAGTTAGTTTAAACTATTTAGTCTCTGCTCACTTCGACTGCGCTCAGTGCATCGCTCGGTTCTAACTTCTAACTTCGAGCTCTAGCTTCTAGCTCTAGTTACCACAGTTACCACAGTTTCCAATCCAATTCCAAATTCTCAATTCTACTCGTTGGTTTTTGCAATCCACCTGATAAACGCTCG
Source organism: Crocinitomicaceae bacterium (assembly GCA_044233275.1). Taxonomy (GTDB): domain Bacteria; phylum Bacteroidota; class Bacteroidia; order Flavobacteriales_D; family Crocinitomicaceae; genus M0103. Next base: position 4,767 of record JBIIKG010000181.1, read on the forward strand.
ACTTCTGCGTAGACATATTTCTTAAGCTCATTAATACCAACTGATTGATTTTTAGCAATGTATTGTAAGATAGCATAGGTGAAGAATCCGTTTTTCAGTTTACCGCCTTCGAGGGCGAACTGATCTCCTGCTGCTGCAGAAATGATGGTTGCACCTGAACCTTTCTGAACGTTCACAAACAACTCTTGCATGAGCTGAAAACTGTTTTGGAGTCCGACAGTATTGGTAGTTGATGTGTTTTCAGAACTTGCACCTTTTGATTTTACAAGACCTTTTGCTCCAGCAACAGTCGCCATTTCACGGAAATCATCTTTGTCCACTTCACCACTGTGACAGGCATCAATGAGCAACAATTTTTGTCGCGCGGGAATGCTATCCAATAAATCTTCAAGGAATTCATACGGAATCCCACCTATCTCTGGCTGCTGAAAATTAACCGAATAAGAAGATAAATAATAGTCGTATTCTTTACTCAATAAGCCATGACCTGAATAAGAAATAATCACTTTATCGTTGATATTGGTTTCTAATAAGCGCTTTTTCAATGCTGCTACATTCGAAATGTTGACGTTTTGGTTGAATAGAGTGTCGATGGTGAGATTGTTCCCTATTTCCTTTTTAAGTGCTTTGGCAAAATCACTAATATCCTTAACGGAATAAGATAAATTATAAATGCTATCCTGAAAATGATCTATTCCTATACCTATAAAGTAGGTTTTTGGTGTGTATTCCTTTGACGGAATATAATTGATTAACACAGTCTCATCGAATGACTCCGCTCCATTTATGTTGGTGCAGGAAACTTGTATCTTGTTTATTCCCTCCGATAAGTTAATCGCAACAAGCGTGTCAAAATATTGAACGTTTTTATTCTTTAGCGATTGACCATTCATACCTATGGTGGGAACCCCGTTTACCCAAATATTGTAACGATCTAAATTGAATTTTTC
>JBIIKG010000182.1:0-5705 GCA_044233275.1 Crocinitomicaceae bacterium
GTGTGAAGAAAATCAAACCGCTCTCTTGCGTCCCAAGTGTAAATTCATTTTGAGTATCTACCACAATTGATGTTAAACCATTTGAAATAATCGGAGAATTAAGTATTGTGTAGCTTGTCCAATTTTGATTCCCATCTTCTGTGAAAAGACCATGAGAAGGTGAAGCAAACCATGGGAGATTTTGATTGTCGAAAACAATACCAATGGAAGAATTATCTGGAACACCACCCTCTAATAAAGTGTATTCTGTAAGCGTTACGTTATCGTAATATATCAATCCACCATTAATAGTACCTATGTATTTAGTATTGTCTAGACCAACAGCAATTGAAGTAATATTGTTTGAGTTTAATGCTGCGTTTTCGACGGTCCATACTTGCCAATTAGTCCCATCAAAGCGTGCCAAACCTTCCACCGTTCCAATCCAAATATCACCAATTGAATCTTGGGTGATTGTGCGGATAAAATAATCGGGTAGTCCAGAATTGTCAGGTGTATAGTTAATCCAATTTGTTCCATCAAATGAATAGATACCGCTGTGAGTTGTGCCTATCCAAACTGTCCCGTCGTTCATGTGGTGAATGGCTCTTATATAATTATCAGTAATGGGAGAATTCAAGGTATTATAAATTTCCCAATTCGTCCCATCAAATGTAGCTAATCCATTATCTGTTCCTAGCCATAGTTTTTGATTTGCATCCATTGCTATACAGCGCACCGAATTGTCAGGAATTACTGAATTGGATGTTGAATAAAACTCCCAATCATAATTTTGAGCATTCAAAAAAAAGCTTCCGCTGCAAAAAAGCAACGGAAGCATCAATACAAATCGAAGTTTCATCTTAAAATTAATCGATGATGATTTTTTGTGTGTAAGGTTTCCCTTCATAAATTACATTGAATAGGTAAACTCCTTTCGATAAACTAGAAACATTAATATCGTAAGAAACTTCACCTTGTGCTTGTTCTATTTTTTTAGAATAAACTTTTGTACCAATCAAACTAACTAATTCTAATTCAACATCAGCCTTGTTGTTTGCGTTGAACATAACAGAGAAGTTACCGTTGTTAGGATTAGGAGCAATTTTCATTGAATTTTTGAATGGGATATTTTCTCCAATTCCTAAGCATGATTCAACAACTGCTTGAACTGGAACAAGGTCACTTGGACAAGTACCATTACTCGCTATAACTTCTAAATCATAAAAATAGTAGTAGTAAGATGCTCCTGCCGACGCTCCTGTTATTTTCATAACATTATCGATCATGTAAGGATAAGATGCACTATTATTGTTTCGGTACAAGCCTCCAGTTGTGATGTTTTTACCAACTAATCTAAAATTGTAACCAACAGGTACATTAAAATTAAGATCAATCAGGCTTTCTCCTGCAGGAACAGTCGTGGTAACTGTTCCAAGAACGTTTAAACCGCCATCAACAAGTTCAACTGTAATAGAACCAGGACCTTGTGAGTATACAACTGTTGATTTAATTGTTATTGGCGTGTATGTATCGAACAGTTCATATTGTTCAGTTGCAATATAACCTCCGCCACCTATTCCATTCGTATGAGGCTCAGAAAAAATTGTATCTTGGTATGTATCTGTATTTTGAACATAATATGTTGTGGTTGTATTTAATAGCGGTGTTGTAAATGTTCCACCTGTACCAACTAAATTGCCTTGATCATCAAACCATTTTAAAGAACCAGTTGAAGAGGCAGCCAAGTCCATAATTCCCTCAACACAAACAGTATCTCCTGTAACAACTGGAGTATTTACTTGAACTTCATTAACGATAAAAGGTTCAGATGTACTAGTTCCACAGTAATTAGTAACTGTACATGTATAGCTTCCCGGTTGTGTTACATTGATGCTTTGTGTTGTTGCTCCATTTGACCAAAGAAATGCACTACCACCGGTAGCCGTCAGTGAAACACTGCTATTACCGCAGATATTGGTTGTTCCGTTTGCCCAAACCAACGGTGCTTGTCCTGAGCCTGCAGGATTTTGCATTGTAAGGGTTACGGGAACAGCTGTAAAGTTATTGTTTTCATTTTCTTCAAGAAAATTATTGTTTTTATCTACTTCAAGAACTATGTAGTAATTTCCATTACAAACATTTTTAGGCAAATTAATCCACATACCGTCTAAGTGCTTTCCGTAAACATCGGTCCAACCTGATGAGATACCTTGCTCTGTTGTTGAGCAATTATAATTACCTCCACCTAAGTTCCAATTAGGAAAATCTCCATTATGCAATGTGTTTCCGCCTAAATATACCGTATTGTTATCTCTACAGTGACCATCGTATGTAGTCCCAGTATTACCGCACTGCCCATAATCCATTAAGCAAAAACCGATTTTTGCACCATCACCAAGAATTGGCCAGTTTAATGGGTTCGGATCTGAAGTTTGCACTCGCAATGTCATCACTGCCCAATCATCTACGTGATTGTGTCCATGAGAAGGGTGATAGGTCATGCTTCCACTCCAGAAATCGGTGTAACTCATAACGTTTGCTTCCTTTTTGTAAACGCGTTGAATTACTAATTGACGTGGATTTGGATCACCGTTTGGACAAGTAAATGCTCCACTCGGATTTGCATTGAAAATTGTATCTGTACCGCAAATAAATGCACGATTTCCATTTGCATCAAGTCCACGAACTGTGAAAGAACCATGACCGATATTAGGAGTAGATCCAGAAACGCGAAGTCTTCCATCATCTGGGCCTTGACCAGCATAATTAGTTCCTGCACCCGTCTGTGGATATTCTATAAATCCGTTATTGCTAATTCCTTTCCAAGAAGCAGTAATATCTGGGAATAAATAACAACTGTTTGATGCATCTTCGCACACACAAGAAGTTGCGTTTGTAGTTGTGCACTGAGCGTTTGCGGAAAAGATTCCAATCAAACCCATTGTAAATGAGAGTAATATTTTTTTCATAGTTTGCTTTAGTTTGGCATGCTAAATATACATTTTTTTTCCGTTAAAAGAATATTAATGTGATAAATGTCATTTTTTTCAACTTTAATCAAATTTAACTTTGCGTATGTAACTTTTGTCACCTTAGTATGTAATTGACTCTCTTACATTTGTTTTTAAATATTGAAAAATGAAAAAAGGAACCAAGCTTTACAGTGTTCTGAACAAAAAATGTCCGCAATGTCAGGAGGGAGATTTTTTTGTTTCAAGTATTTACGATTTTAAATACATGGGAGATGTAAAAGTAAACTGCCCTCACTGTGGTCTGAAATATTCAAAGGAACCGGGTTTTTTCTATGGTGCGATGTATGTTGCCTATGCATTAGGAGTGGCAACCTTCGTCACTTTATGGGTTTCTTTTAATTTATTTTTTGACAATGTTTCGATTGGATGGCAAATTGGTAGTATCGTCGCTTCAATTATTATTTTGAGTCCTGCAATTTATGCCTATTCAAAGATAATCTGGTCAAATATGTTTGTCCGATTTAAAAAAGAATCCAATTAAGAACACAATTTTAAGTTGACTATTAAATTAATTTTCGATAATGAAATTGTTTTATATTTGTAACCTAACTTTAAAAAATAAATTATGAAGAAAACATTACTTACATTAGTTTTTGCAGCTACTACTGCTGCTATTTCATTCTCTCAATTAGTTGTACCAGGACCGATAGCATTTGACAATGTTTCTGGTGGGTCTTTATCTCCAATTTTTCAAGGTTCAGCAGGTACATACGAGGCACAACCGGGTATTTTGTTACCTAGAATTACAGGTTCATTGACTTCGGTTGATATTGATGCAATATTGACTGCAACTGTTAATGGTACTTATGCTAATGATTTAATGGTATTCGTTTCTTCTTCTGAAGATTTGACTGTTGCTACAAATTATTTATTACAAGTTGGTGGTTTTTCTAACTTCACAACAAACAAATTCCCTTGGGCATGCGGTGCAACTTGTGATACAGACGTTCTTGGTACTGCAGTTGGCGGTGCTGTGTCATCTTTCGCAGCAATGGATTTCACAAATTCAACAATGATTATTTGGCTTGGAAATGGTTATATCGATGCGAATCCACCAACAAACTCAGGATCATGGACAATTAACTCAGTTTCTTTAGGTGGTGTTACTGCTTTTGCAGATGTTGAAGAAAATACACTTACTTCAAAAGTATACCCAAATCCTGCGTCTGATGATTTGACTATTGAATTGAACACAAACGCAACAAGTGTTTCTATTATTGGAATGGATGGAAAAGTAATTTCTACTGAGTCAGTTAATTCAAATGCTGTTACAGTTAATGTTTCTGCTTTAGTTGCAGGTGTTTATGTGTACGAAGTAGTTGCTGAAAACGGTGAAGTAGTTCGTAATACTTTCGTTAAGAAATAATTTCATTTTTTTAGAAAAGAAGGGATCAGAAATGGTCCCTTTTTTTTATGTTCTTTTTTTAATATTGTATATTTACGACCTATTGATTACCTCACTTTTTAAACTATTATGAAGGAGATTTTATTAGTTACGGGTCTACCAAGATCTGGTACTTCGCTGATGATGCAAATTGTTCATAAAGCAGGAATTGAAGTATTATCTGATGGCCAAAGACAATCTGACATTAGTAATCCTGAGGGTTACTATGAGTTGGAGGCAGTCAAAAAAATTGTTACCAATAATTCTTTTTTAAAAGAAGCTGAAGGGAAGGCAATTAAAATCGTTGCACCCTTACCTTTGTTTATAGATCAAACATTATCCTATAAGGTGATTTTTATGAATCGATCCATTGAGGAAGTGTTAAAATCACAAGAGATTATGCTTAACAAGGATCAACAAGCTGAAAGAGAAAAATTTGCAACTATATTTTCAGGCCATATTGAAAAAACACAACGATTTTTCACGGATAAAAAAATACCATTTATAGAAATGAATTATACACAATTAATTCAAAATCCTGAAGAAGAAATAGCTCGCCTAGTTGATTTTTTAGCAATAGATGTGGATCAAGAATTGATGTTGAGTGCTATTAAACCAGAACTTTATCGAAATAAAAATGAGTCAAAATAAAAATAGAATAGTTGAGATTGGTCCACAGGGATCATTAGCAGTTTTGGCCTTAGGTTCAGTAGGCTTGAAAAAATGGCGTGAAGCTGTTCGTAAAGCCCAAGAAAAAGAAGCTCAATCAAAGAAAAAAGATGGCGAAGAAACTGGCAAATAAGATTTTAGTCATCGGGTGGGATGCCGCAGAATGGTCAATTATAGAACCGTTAATACAGCAGGGTAAAATGCCCGCTTTACAACGATTAATGAGTGAGGGAGTTTATGGTCGTTTAAAAACATTAGATCCGCCTTTGTCTCCGATGTTGTGGACTAGTATTGCGACTGGTGTAAGAGCTGATAAACATGGTGTTTGCGGTTTTGTGGAACCTATTCCAACAGGGGAAGGTTTGCGCCCAGTAACTTCAACGTCTCGCAAGGTGAAGGCAATTTGGAACATGTTTACGCAAGAAAATTTGAAATCTAATGTGGTGGCTTGGTGGCCAAGTAATCCTGTCGAAGAAATAAATGGTGTCATGGTTTCCAATTTATATCAAGTGGCAACGAAAGCTGCTCGAGAAGATTGGAAAATGCCGGATGGTACAATTCACCCTATAGAAAAGGAAGAAGAAATGATGGAGTTTCGTGTGCACCCGCACGAAATCACCTTGAATATGGTTGCTCCC
>JBIIKG010000289.1:0-2647 GCA_044233275.1 Crocinitomicaceae bacterium
CCCAGATGAAGAGCAGTCCTCTGAAATTTGCAATAGTTTAGGTTGTCCTATGGTGTCAGAAAATTATTTTTTAGAATTGGATACTTTCATCAGTACTTCTAGGAAACCCATGCTAATGGAAATATACTATTGACAGAGTAAACTTCTACTTCTTAGTAGATATTTTATTTAATTTTTTGCATCTATCAACTATTTTCCTATATTTAGTCCCGTCAACTCGCTATAAATGAAAGGAATAAGGTGGTTTCAACGTTTTATGATTACCCTACTTATCGGGCTAAACAGCTTTGTTTTTCTATCAATGCGAGACGTTTCAATTGGTGATAACCTACTCTACACGATTTCTTTTGTTGGACTTGTGTTGGTTTTTCTAACCATTGTGTCCTTTATTGATCGATCCAAAAAGAAGAAATCCATTAATAATTCTCTTTAATTTTTTTCTTTTTATTACTTTCACTCTCCAAATTTTAGATTCATGAAAGTATTTTCGATTCTTAGTGCATTTCTTATTACCCTTTCTATTAACGCTCAAAATGTTTTAACTCCAGAGTTACTTTGGAAGTTAAATCGCGTATCTGGTGGAACTGTCTCTCCAGACGGTAATTATTTGCTTTATTCTCAGCGCTCATTCAATATGACAGAGAACAAAGGAAACACCGATCTTTTTGTCATCGATTTAAAAACAACTAAAACAAAGCAAATTACGCAAACCCCTTTTTCAGAAATGGAAGCGCAATGGGGAATAAACAACACAATTTGGTTCATGTCAACTGAAAACGAAGGTTTGCAAATCTGGACCATGAGTACTGATGGCAGTGCAAAGAAACAGGTTTCTCGTTTTGCAGAAATTGAATTGGAAGGATTTAAAATTTCTCCAGATGAAAAATCACTTGTTACAATTCAAGCCGTAAAAACCAAACAAACTTTACAAGATAAATATACTGACCTTCCAAAAGCAAATGCGCGTGTTGAAGATGATTTAATGTATCGTCATTGGGATCATTACAATGATTTTATGAGTCGTCATCTTTTTATTCATGAAATAACAACTGATGCAAATGGATTTGCAGTAATGCCCATCGGAGTAGATGTTTTAAAAAATGAACTTTTTGACGGTATTCTTCCTCCATTTGGCGGGACAGAGCAGTTTTGCTATACGCCTGATGCGAAGAAACTTATTTATACTTCTAAAAAGTTGAAAGGAAAGGAATTTGCGCAAAGCACGAACAGTGAATTGTATGAGTATTCAATTGACACCAAAAAAACGCGCACGTTGACAGAAGGTTATTTAGGATATGATAATAATCCATCCTACTCTTCAACAGGTGTTTTGGCATGGACAAGTATGCCTCGTAATGGTTTTGAAGCGGATAAAAATGATCTTATTATTCGCGGGTTAGACGGTAAAGACATTAATTTAACTGCACAAGTAGATCAAACAGTTGGCAGCTATGTTTGGCATCCAAATGGAAAATTTATTTATTTCATTTCTCCAACAAAAGGAACTGAACAAATTTTTGAAATTGACTTGAAAACGAAGAAAATTCGTCAAGTTACCAGTGGACAACACGACTATGTGAGTTTATCTATTTTTGGTGAGTCGATCTACACTGGTCGTCAATCAATGGTTGCACCGACAGATTTGTTCATGGTTCCAATTAAAAAAGGAACAATAACGCAATTGACAAATGCCAATGCTGAGATTTTATCCACTATTACACTGCCAAAAGTTGAAGAGAAATGGATTACAACTACAGACGGCAAACAAATGTTGGTGTGGGTGGTCTTGCCTCCAAATTTTGATCAAGACAAACAATATCCTTCGCTTCTTTATTGTCAAGGTGGACCGCAAAGTATGGTCAGTCAGTTCTTCTCTTACAGATGGAACTTGGCATTAATGGCATCTCAGGGATATGTGGTTGTTGCACCGAATCGAAGAGGTTTACCTGGATTTGGACAAGATTGGAACGATGTAATTTCACAAGATTGGGGTGGACAAGCAATGAAAGATTATTTAAGTGCAGCGGATGAAGCTTTCAAACTACCATACATCGATAGAAATCGAATGGGCGCAGTTGGAGCTTCTTACGGTGGATATTCGGTTTACATGCTTGCGGGAATTCATGAGAATCGTTTTAAAACGTTTATTAGTCACTGCGGACTGTTCAATTTAGAAAGTTGGTATGGAACAACGGAAGAATTGTTCTTCGCAAATTGGGATCACAAAGGGCCATATTGGAAAGCTGAAAACAAGGAAAATTACACGAAAAACAGCCCGCACAATTACGTGCAAAACTGGAATACTCCAATGCTGGTCATCCATGGCGGAATGGATTTTAGAGTTCCAGAAAGCGAAGGAATGCAGGCTTTTCAAGCAGCACAATTACTTGGTTTAAGAAGTAAGTACTTACATTTTCCAACAGAAGGGCATTGGGTTCAGAGTCCTCAGAATGGTTTATTGTGGCAGCGCGAATTTTTTGAATGGCTTAATACCGACCTTAAGCCTTAATAAATTGGTAAGCTCCACCAATTTCATTACTTTTGACCCTCTGTTTTAAAAAAAAACATTCGATGTGGCATAAAATTGCAAATATCATTTTAAAGAATCGATTTTTAATTCTTGGCATCATCGCCTTGTTAACAGTAT
>JBIIKG010000047.1:0-14891 GCA_044233275.1 Crocinitomicaceae bacterium
TTTTGCTGCGACAAGTTTGAGAATGGAGAATAAGTATGGTATAATTTTGCCAAAGGATTCTCCAACGACTGTTAATTACAATCAATTTAAAGAACGATTTGGTGAAGATGGAGGAACTTTAGTTTTAGCAATTCAAACAGATTCACTTTACAACGAGAAAAACTTCTTAAAATGGAAGGAGCTTGGTGATTCAATTCTTCAATTTAACGGCGTTGAATCGGTCATTTCAGAAGCTACACTCTTTACAATTCGAAATAAAAAGAACGAAAACAATTTTGAAATTCAACGTATTTTTTCAGATGTAAGTTATAAAGAGAAATCAATCGATTCAATAAAAAAAGAAATAAGACGAAGTCCTTTATATAAAAACTTGCTCTACAATGACTCTTCACATGTTTCCATCATGATGATTGGTATTGATGAAAGATTTCTGACTGATAAAGTAAAATCAAAGGTTGTTTTTGACATTCAACAATTGGCAAATTCATATGATTCATATTTTGGTAAATTTCATTATGCTGGTTTGCCTTATTTGAGAGTTGTTATTGCGAAAAGGATTCAGACAGAAATGTATGTTTTCATAGCATTATCCATGCTCGTTAGTTCATTATTGATGTACTTCTTTTTTAGATCTTTCAGAGCAGTATTAATTTGTATGACGGTAGTTGGAGTGTCAGTTATCTGGGCGATGGGTACAATTGCAACTATGGGCTATGCTGTTTCTGTTATGATGGCCTTAATTCCTCCATTAATGATTGTGATAGGTATTCCCAATTGCATCTATTTATACAATAAATATCACCAAGAATATAGACATCACGGTAATCGTGTCAAAGCACTAATTCGGGTAGTAAGTAAAACGGGAATAGCAATGTTCTTGACCAATGTAACAACTGCACTCGGATTTATTACATTTTTATTTACCAGTTCTGAAAAGTTCTTTGAATTCGGTGTTATCTCTTCTATCAACATCATGCTTTGTTATGTTGTATCTCTTTGTTTAGTTCCAATTTTCGCTTCTTTCTTAAAGAATCCACCGGAAAGACATTTGAAACATCTTGATAGAAAAATGGCTGTTGGTTTTCTAGAAAAACTTGTTTATTTGACAGCACATCGTAGAAGTTGGATTTATGTGATAACCATTATTGTTACGGTGGTCGCTGGATTAGGGATTTTTAAAATGACCGTGACGGGTAATTTAACGGGAGATTTACCTAAAAATGATTTAATTGTAAAAGACATCAATTTCATGGAACAGAACTTTGGAGGGGCTGTACCTTTTGAAGTAATGATTAACTACAAAGAGAAGGGAAGACTTTTTGGAAAAAACACATTAAATAAAGTTGAAGAAGTACAAAATATGTTGTCAAAAGACAGCTTATTTGCGAGAAGTATCTCGGTTGTAGATTTTGTTAAAGTTATCAATATGGCTTATTATGACAATGATCCTGATCGTTATACTATTTTTTCTAACAAAGATAAATTACGTTTAAACAAATACATTAACAATTTCAATTTAACCAATAATGCTACTTTTTCGATTAAAGAGCTTGTTGATACTTCGAATTTTATTATCCGGGTACGAACTCAAATGAAAGACTTAGGTTCGTATGAAGTTGCCGATGAAGTTGCAATGGTTAAAACTAAAATTGATAGTATTATGAATCCGGAGCGCTCTGAAATTGAGCGTCTTTACGGAAATATAAAAAACGGTAAAAAAGAATTTATTGATTCAATTTTAGACAATTATTCGAACATCTATAATTCATTAACGGCTGTAATTTCCGATAAAAATACAGACCTTCAATTCAAGTTTGATACTGAACCAGAATACTTAAAAACGTTTTATGCAAAATCAGATTTCAACTCCAAACTAAGAACAGCTATTGATAATGAATATTATGATGTTACTTTAACAGGTACGGCCGTAGTTGTTTCCGAAGGGACGCAATACCTTATAAATAACTTATTATCCAGTATCGTTTTTGCAATTATATCCATCGCTATTTTGATGAGTTTACTCTTCTCATCATTCAAAATGGTAATGATTTCAATGATTCCAAACTTAATTCCAATGATTATAACGGCTGGAATTATGGGCTGGTTTGGGATTCCACTCAAGCCGTCTACTTTGCTAATCTTTTCCATTGCACTTGGTATAACAGTAGATAATACGATTCATTTCTTGGCAAAATACCGTCAAGAGTTGAAAATGAAAAAATGGGATTTAAAAGAATGTGTAGCAATATCTATTAGAGAAACAGGATTGAGCATCATTTATACATCTGTTATTTTATTCTTTGGATTCATAGTATTCGTATTTTCAGATTTTGGAGGTACACAAGCCTTAGGTTACTTATCAGCTGTCACCTATTTTGTAGCATTGTTTACAAATTTAATTTTATTACCATCCTTACTGTTATCATTAGAAAGGAGATTGGCAACTAAATCATTTGAAGAACCTTATTTCGAAGCGTATACAGCGGAAAGTGAAATCGATTGGTCTGACCTTGAAATAGAAGGAGAAACTAATCTAGGCGATGAAGGGGATTCAACGAAAGAAATTAAAGATTAGCTAACTTCAATGAGAATTGAATGGTAGTTGATTAAACCAATATATCGATGAAAGGAATCATTCTAGCCGGTGGATCTGGCACACGTTTACATCCTCTAACATTGGCGGTATCAAAACAATTGATGCCCATTTATGATAAACCAATGATTTATTATCCACTATCTATTTTGATGAGTGCTGGTATTAAAGACGTTCTGATTATTTCTACTCCACATGATTTGCCTCATTTCGAGAAATTATTAGGAGATGGGGAATCCCTCGGATGTTCCTTTTCTTATGCAGTGCAAGAAGTGCCAAATGGATTAGCACAAGCGTTTGTCATCGGTGAAGAATTCATCGGAAATGATAAAGTCGCACTTATACTTGGAGACAACATTTTCTATGGTGTTGGAATGGATAATTTGTTGAAAGAAAACAATGATCCAACTGGTGGTGTTGTGTATGCTTATCATGTAAGCGATCCTGAGCGATATGGAGTTGTTGAGTTCGACAAAGAAATGAACGCTGTTTCGATTGAAGAAAAACCAACCCATCCTAAATCAAATTATGCTGTTCCTGGCTTGTATTTTTACGATAATTCTGTTATTGAAATTGCCAAAAATTTGAAGCCATCAGCACGAGGTGAATACGAAATCACCGATATAAATGCAGAGTATCTTCGCAGAGGAGAATTGAAAGTTGCGGTTTTAGACCGCGGAACTGCTTGGCTTGACACTGGAACATTTGCGTCTCTTATGCAAGCCGGACAATTTGTTCAAGTGATTGAAGAGCGTCAAGGATTGAAAATTGGTTGCATTGAAGAAGTCGCTTACCGAAATAATTTTATTTCTAAAGATCAATTAAAACATATTGCGCAACCGCTTGTTAAAAGTGGATACGGAACGTACTTAATGAATCTGATTAAAGACTAATGCAAGATTTAGCTGCTTATACTCAAGCTTTAGAAAAAGAAATCAGCCAAATTGATTTCCCTCAAGACCCATCAAATCTTTATGATCCTTTGCGCTATTTTATGGCATTGGGAGGAAAACGTATGCGACCAATTCTAACACTACTTGGAACAGAATTATTTGGAAACAGCATAGAATCTGCTATTCATGCTGCAGTCGCAATAGAAGTGTTTCATAATTTCTCTTTGATTCATGATGATATCATGGATGAGGCACCACTTCGAAGAAACAAAGAAACGGTACATACGAAATGGAATAGAAATATTGCGATTCTTTCTGGTGATGTTCTTTTGGTTAAAGCATATCAATTAATAGCAAAACAAAGAAATGAACATTTACCAGCCTTGCTGCATTTGTTCAATCAAACTGCAATAGAAGTTTGCGAAGGTCAACAAATGGATATGGATTTCGAAACACGTTCTGATGTTTCAATTGACGATTATGTGGAAATGATTCGTTTGAAAACTTCCGTTTTATTGGGTTGTGCGCTTGAAATAGGTGCAATCATTGCAAACGCTAGTGAATCAAATCGCCGTCATATTTATGATTTCGGTCAACACATTGGAATTGCATTTCAAATTCAAGATGACATTTTAGACCTTTATGCTGACCCAGAAAAATTTGGTAAGCAAGTTGGTGGTGACGTTATTGCCAATAAGAAGACACTTCTCAATCTCAAAGCATTTGAGCTCGCCGATACTGAACAGAAGGAAATTTTGCATCAGTTATCAGGTACCACTGATTTGAATTTTAAAGTAGAAAAGACACGCGAATTATTCGACCAATTAGGCGCGCGAACAGCCTGTGAAAAAATCATGCAAGCACATTACGAACTTGCCATGACTGCTTTGAATGAGCTTGAAGTTGAAGCTGGTGCGAAAGAACCTTTGATCGGATTAGCCGATTTCTTGATGATGCGCGAAGTGTAATCAAATTCATTATCTTCGAAAGAAAATCTGTTGATGCGTTTAACTTTTGTCTTTCTATTTCTTGTCTTCAATTCAGTCGTTTTTGGACAATACTCCTCTGCTGTTTCCCTGCGTGGCGGATATGGTGCTGGTCGCGATTGGTGGGACCTCACGCACTACAAACTTTCAGTTGATTTCGATTTCAATTTGCGCACTCTTTATGGTACGAATGAAATGTCCTTCACAGTAACCCAATCTTCTGAAAAAAAAATCCTTCAAATCGATTTACAAGAACCAATGGAATTGGACAGTGTGGTACTTTATTCTCAAAACAAACGAATTATTGATTTGCCACTTTCCAGTTCAAAAAAAGTTGGTGCCGCTTATTTATTTCCGATTAATCTTGGTCGAACAATCAATAAGAATGAACAATTCACCACTAAAATATACTTTCACGGAATTCCAAGAACTGCAAAAAATGCTCCCTGGGATGGTGGCGCTATTTGGTCGAAAGATGAGAATGGGAAATCTTGGTTTACAATTGCCTGTCAAGGTTTGGGGTCGAGTGTTTGGTTTCCCTGCAAAGACACACAGCAAGACGAAGTTGATAGTGTAGAAATGAATTATTATTGTCCCGCAGATTTGGTTTGTGTGAGCAATGGAAAACTCAGTCAAAAAAAAGAAATAAATGATGCTAAAACCCTTTATACCTGGAAGGTAAACAATCCCATTAATAACTACTGCATGATTCCCTACATCGGTGATTATGTTCATTTTTCAGAAATCTATCAAGGTGAAAAAGGTCCGCTTTCAATGGATTATTGGGTGTTGAACGGGAACGAAGAAAAGGCCAAAAAGCACTTTGTTGATGCAGATAGAACTTTGAAAGCGCTTGAGTATTGGTTTGGTCCCTACCCTTTTTATGAGGACGGCTATAAATTGGTTGAGTCACCTCATTTAGGGATGGAACACCAAAGTGCAATTGCTTACGGAAACAAATACAAAAAAGGCTATTTGGGCAGTGATTTAAGTGGAACTGGTGTAGGATTAAAATGGGACTACATTATTATCCACGAAAGCGGACATGAATGGTATGGCAACAACATTACGACCAAAGACATCGCAGACATGTGGGTACACGAATCATTTACAACATACAGTGAAACCTTGTTTACCGATTATTTCTATGGAACAGAAGCAGCCAATATATACTGCAGAGGATTGCGCAGAAGCATTAAAAATGACAAGCCAATTATTGGTCAATATGGTGTAAATAAAGAAGGGAGTGGCGACATGTATTATAAAGGCGCAAATCTGCTTCATACCATTCGAACGATCGTTTCAAACGATACCATTTTTCGATCTATGCTACGAGAAATGAATGCAGTCTTTTACCATAAAACGGTTACAAGCGCAGAAATAGAAACATTTATGAGTGAAAAGCTCAACATGAATTTGAAACCCATTTTTGACCAATATTTACGAGCAAAAAATCCCCCCACATTGCAAATCAAGCAAAAAAAGAATGAAACAAAAGTTCGTTGGACCAAATGCAACAAAGATTTCGAAATGATGTTGGTCACCGATCATATTCCTTATTTAATTGATACAAAATGGGGCACTATTCCACCTGATTTGACGTTTGACAAGAATCAATATTATTTGGTGAAAGGGAAGAGGAAATAGGCGTGAGGCTTGAGAAAACAGAATTGAGAGCTGAGAGAAGAGAACCGAGCGATGCACTGAGCATGCCGAAGTGAGTAGAGAACTGAGATGAGAGACTTGTTCTTTTGAACAACATTATTTCCTGGATACGGAATCTATGCTCACTATGGTCTGAGGTGGGCTAAAATGAGCTCAAACAAGAATATAACTTGCACTACTTCAACGTTGGGACAATCTACAGTGGAACTTATTTCGTTCACATCAAATCAGGTGCGAAAAACGCAAGTTATTCTGTTGTAATCGCCGAATAATACTCAATCAAACTAGAAACAAAAATCCCCATGCTAGAAATAGTATGGGGATTTTTTATGTTTTGGTTACTCAATTAATCCTAATATAATTAGTTATGGAAATATGTTATATTTATAGAGTATCCTTAAAATACAACATCTTTAATTCCAAGAAAATCAACTCCTTTTTACAATGAATAACAAAAGTGAAATAGAAATATATCAGAGTTCTGATGGACAAACCGAAATAATAGTAAGGTTCGATGGGGAAACAGTTTGGTTAAATAAGGAACAGTTAGGGGCTCTATTTAATCGTGATAGAACTGTTATTGGTCGCCACATCAAAAATATTTTTGAAGAAGGCGAATTAATTGAAGAAGTGGTATGTGCAGATTTTGCATCAACCACTCCCCATGGTGCAATTAAAGGAAAAACACAGGTTAAATACGCCAAATATTATAATCTTGATGTTATAATTTCAGTAGGTTATAGAGTAAAATCAATTAATGGAACTCAATTCCGTCAGTGGGCAAGCAAACGATTAAAAGAATACTTGATAACTGGATTTACAATAAATGAAAAACGATTAGAACAAAAAAATCAAGAAGTACAGTTTTTACGGTCTGGCATTCAAATCATGAGCAGACTTATTGAACATAGAATAACAGAAAATGAAAATGAGTGGCTTGCACAATTCAGCAGAGGACTGACATTATTAGATGATTATGATCATGAGAGATTAGATGAAACTGGGTTAACTTTAGGAATAGTTAATTATCCTACCCTTCAGGATTACCTCTCATTGATTTTTCAAATGAAACAAGATTTTGAATCGAACATATTCGGAATTAAAAAAGATCAAAGTTTTGAAAGTGCAATTGCACAAATTTCGAAAGGTTATGATAATGATGACTTCTATCCAAGTATTGAAGAAAAAGCAGCAACGCTACTTTACTTAATCATTAAAAATCACGCCTTTACTGATGGTAACAAAAGAATTGCAGCTGCCTGTTTTTTACTTTTCCTAGATAAAAACAATTGTTTAATCAATTTGAATGGAACTCCAATAATTAGTAATGAAGCGCTTGCAAGTATTACTCTTTTTGCAGCAGCAAGTAAACCTAACGAAATGGATATCATTAAGAAGTTAATTGTCAGCATCTTAAATAGAAATAAAAACCAATAATTCTAAAGAACTTACAAAATAAACTAGAAACAAAAATCTCCATGCTAGAAATAGTATGGGGATTTTTTTTATGGTAGAAAAACTCTATTTTTCTTAATTAAGTTTTTTCTCAAAACTGAACCAACTACTCGGTTTTTATCACTTCATTTGCGGTTAACTATTATTCAGCGAGATGAGTGAATTCCTCAAAAAAATCACGTTTTTTATCGTTATTTCATTCATTGGAGGGAATTCACTTTGTGCAACTAGATCCTATCAGTTAGATTTTCAGAAAATTGAGCAAGAAATCGAAGCGGGTGAATTGTTGAAAGCTGAGAAAAAATTAAAGAAAATAGAGAAGTCTGAGTCTATTGGAATGCTTGACAAATACAAGTGCAATAAACTAATGACAAAGATTTACTTAAACCAACAAGCGTTTAGTAAATATAATTTAGAAGTGGATAAATTAATTCATCTTTCTAAATTCCTGAATCCAATCTATAAATCTGAGGCTTATGCGCATAAAGCCTATTACTGGCATTACATGATGTGGTCAGACAGTGCTTTAGTCTATTCAAACAAATCAATGGCAATCTATAGAAAAAATGAAAAATTTAGAACGAAAGTTGAAATTCCATTCATTTATGAAGTCCATGCTATCACTTATTTGTATCGAACAGATGCCATTGCGCCTAAAGCATATTTAGACCTTCCAATAAAGGATTTTAAGCGAAAACAATTTCAATGGTTTGATTCAGCACTTTATTACCAAGCAAAATTTCCTTTTAAATTTTCAACTGATCGCTCTATGCTTTATCGATCATATGCGAATAGATGGCTAGATGAAGTAGCTGGACGAAGACCCAAGACACCAACGAAAATGCAACTCATTGCATTCGAAAAAGCAAATAATTTATATGATAAGGGAATCGCATGTTTGAAGCCTTGGCATACAAATGACTTTTTAATCTTGAATGGCTTAAAAGGTGCAATTCACACTTATATTCATCGATATAATGAGGCCGACGAAATTTTTACTGCTGCTTTGAATTCGATTGCTCCAAACACACTCATGGATAGAAAAAAAATAAATTATCAGCCATTAATGGTTTTTTTAACCTTTAAGGTTCGAAATACACTTTGCTTAAACTACAATGAGCAGAAGATAAACAAAGAAATTGCGCTTTTAACGAATTTGAAAAGTGAATTTTGGAAAAGCTTTGATCCCGAAAATGACTTGCCATATGATCCCTATCGAACATCACCTTATATAAACCTCTTTAGTTTACATTCCTTCAAGTCAATGCATGAAAACGAAAATAAACGTGAGTTCTCAAAGGCTGTTTCATATCTTCTGACATTAAAAGTATATTTTCATTTTATAAAAAATAAAAGACATAACGATAATCATCTACCTTATTTCGATGTTGCCAAAATTCAAAAGAAACTTAAAAAGAATGAGTGCTTTTTGTTCATGCAAAATGATAATGATCTACTTGATGGAAAGAAGGTTTTAATCACTAAAAATAAAATTCAATTTGTTAAATCGTATAGAATATGTGAATTAAATAATCTAAACATTGACACCTTAACATTCAACGAATTCAAAAAATTAAGTTTTCAGGCTTACCAAGACAACTTGAAAGACGTATTATTAATTTTACCCAATGTCAAAAAGATATATATCAACCATGATGATCTAATTCCGTATGAAATGCTCTTAAAAGATTCCAAAAGCCAGTCATATGCCAGCGCTAACTTTGCAGGAAACCAAATTAATTTTGTTCGATTATACAATCCTTACACGTATTTTGATGAAACAACCGTCCTTCAGAATTATCCAATTGACGTTCGCTCTCTAAAACAAAAAAAAGTGAGTAAACTCCATTTTATGGATGACTTTTTTAATCATTTCTCAACAAATCATCCTTATTCAAAAGAATACTACCAAGGTGATTTAAAAGATATACTAACACGCAAAGGGATACTTCATTTGTACGGACATGGAGAATTTGCCTTTGATGAAACGGCACAAACATTTGGATTTCAAATTCGTTATGAAACGACCGGCTCAACTCAAGCCGACCGCCAATTTTCTCGTGATTTTATTTGTAACAGAGAGCTGGTTGTCTTAAACAATTGTTTTTCCGGCTACCCATTTTATAACGTAAATGAATTTAATAAAACCATCCCTTTAAGAATTTTAAGCAACGGTGCTAAATCACTGATTTGTTCTCCAAATAAAGTTGATGATTACTATTCTGCTGAATTTTTCAAGCTATTTTATCAAAAAATAGAGACTGGAATACTTTATGAAGATGCCTTTTTTGAAGCAAAAAAGCAATTCGTAAAAGAACATCCAGATATGCGAAATCCAAAAATATGGAATGGATTACAATTAATTGTGAGTTACAAAATTTACAATAAACCTGAAATTCAATATTGGCCGATACTTTTGGTAATTACAGTTATTTCGATTTTTGATACAATTCTAACTGCTTTATATGTGCTTTTGCATACAACGAAACGGCCTCGTCGTCTAACAGTAACACCTCTTTAAAACGTTTAATCGCCATAGTATAGTTCTTTTGCTCCACCAAAATTAAACCTCGATAGTACTTGGATTTTGCTTTAAAACCGCCACTTCCTTTACTCAATTTTTCAAATCCCTTCATTCCTGAATCACCACGTTCGTTCATGAACATTAGAACGGACGCATAATAATTTAATGTATCATTCGACGGTTTTTGTTTCAATGCAGCTTGAATCAGCGCATCCGCTTTTTGGTAATTCTTTTTTTGATAATAGAACATGATTGTTGACATTTCATGATTCTCTTCAGAACTCATAAAATTGGGAATTCCCGGATCAGTGTAACGCGCTGAAAGTTCAATGCGATTGGTAAATAAATAAGCGTAAACAAAAAATGAACTTGCGATTATTACCACAAACATGGCAGCATAACGCAATAATTTCTGCTTAAATATGGATTTTTTGGGATTAATACGTTTAGTTAATATAGCACTTTTATTGGCTGCCATTTGATTTTTCATTTTGTCACAATCTCCATCCAATGCATCGTACATTGCAATGAATCCACGTATTGATTGATCCAAATCTTTGTAAGCTCTATTTTTTTCGATAATTAATTTCAATTGATCTGGAGAATCAAGTAATTCAATCAACTTTTTAAGTTCAGGACTATTCATACAAAAAAGATTAAAAGTGATTTAAAATACGTCCTCATTTTTTTACGCGTTAAGCTCAATTTATTTCTAACCGTTTTTTCCGACAACTCAAACTGTTTAGCTAATTCCTCATTTTTATAACCGTCCAAATGGAGTTGGAAAAATTGTTCCTCTTCTTTCGTTAAACGTTTCAGGTTTTCGTCATAAAACGGATTCACTTCCACTTTAAATTCCTTTTCATGTGCTTCAGTCAAAACAGAAATTAATTTATTTTTTCTTAAATAATCAATAGACTTATTTTTCACTGCTGTGGACAAGTATGATTTAACCGTATTCACATGCTCCCATTTCATTTGTCGGTCTTCAATTTCTACAGATAAAATTGAGACGAATAACTCACCAACAATGTCCCGAGCCACTTCGTTATCTTTCACTAAATAGAACGAAACAAAAACTAAAGGTTCAAAAAGTTCTGAATACAATTCACCCAAGGCTTCATTTTCTCCTTTAACAAATTGTTCCCATAAAAGATGTTCTCTTTTCATTAAGATTTCGAAAGTACATTATTTTTTAAAAGTAGGAAGCAGATCCATCGGGACAATCCAATTCTTTAATCGACTCTTATTGAAACAAACAATAAATTATGAATATTGAAAAAGTAAAGTTTTTTATTCATTTAATCGAAAAACAACGCACGGGAACTCCATCTGAACTTGCAGAAAAATTGAAAGTTACTGAACGAACAATCTATTCGTATGTGAATATTTTAAAAAATGAAATGCGTGCACCAATTGAGTATAATAAATTTCGAAAGACGTATCAATTTGAAAGACCCGGCAGACTCTGTTGGGAATGGGTTAAAGCAGAAACTTCAGGTAAAATTATATACTGAATTTTAAATTCAGTCAACTGAGATTTCTTTGTAAGTAATTAAAAAAGAGTTATTACCGAATGAACATAACCAACATTCAACTTTTAATTGAATTAATAGAACAACAAAACACTGGAAATCCTGCTGAATTAGCAAAAAAACTAGCCGTTTCTGAACGAATGATTTACAAGTATCTCGACATACTAAAATCAGAGTTCAATGCCCCGATTAAATATAACCACTCTCAAAAAACATATTATTTCACCGAAGAAGGTTCTCTTGATTTGAAGTGGCAAGATGGGGAATTAAATACCAATTAAATAAAAATTAAAAACGAAAAATACCATTATGCAAAAATTCATTAAACACACCGGTTTTATATTGCTAAGCTTGTTTATTCCTTTAAGTGGATTTAGCCAAACAGTAATATGGCAAAATGATTTTTCTGATCCATCTCAATGGGCAATTTCCAATTTTACGGGTGATCAGCAGAATTGGGCTATTACGAACAGTACTTCCACCACAATGGGATATGAGACTGGTACTTGGCAGGATCAGGCGAACACTATATCTAATGAAAATGGCTATGCGCTTTTTGACTCTGATGCAGTGAGCAACGGCAATGGACAAGATGCTATAATTACCTATAACGGTTCAATTGACCTATCAATGAATACTGATGTAAGTCTTGTGTTCAATCAACGCATTCGTATGTGGCAAACAACTCAGACAATCATCGAAATAAGCATTGATGGTGGTGCGATTTGGACTTCAATTCCAATAAATCAAGATAAGCCAATTGGTGTAACTTTTGAAGAAATTGCAAATATTAATATTTCTTCAATTGCAGCTGGGCAGTCTAACGTTATGATTCGTTTTCGTTTCACAGGATTATTGGAGTATTTATGGATGATCGATGATGTGAAGTTACAAGTTCCTCCATTGAGTGATCTAAGTTTAAATAATCTTCAGATTGGCTCAACAGGATTTTGGGGTCCAAGAATGCCTTATTATCAGATTCCGATCAGTCAAATTGCACCCATTGAAATAGTCGGAAGCGTTTCAAATTATGGGCTGAATGTTCAGGGTAATGTTGTTTTTTCTGCTTCTGTTTCAGAAGCTGGATTTTCATCCAGCTCTTCTGCGATAACTCAGGTAAGTTATCAGACTGATTTGCTTGCTACAACATCAAATTTTGTTCCTCCTGCGCAATTGGGGTATTATACAGTCAATGCCTCGGTCTCTGGAAACCCTGAGAATAATTTAACAAATAACTCACTAGTTGCACCTACTATTAAGGTAACCAACAATATTTACGCTCGGGATAAAGGAATTGTTGATGGGTCATTTGGCTATTCGGGTCAGCCTTTCGAAGTTGGAAATGTCTTTGATATCTTTACTCAGGCCACCTTGGAAGGGATCCAATTTTATGTTCATCCGAATGCAACTGTGGGGTCTAATGTTTATGTAAAACTATACTCATTCGATTCAAATACAGGAGGCTTTGTTCTTCAAAGCACTTCTGATAATTACACATTAACATCTTCTGACATAGGTCAATTTTTAACACTACCATTAACTGCTCCATTCAGCTTGAATGCAAATGAAGGGTACATTGCGGTCGTAGGTACCGATGGTAACTTTGCCGTTGGTAGATCAGGATTTTCAGAACCCTACACAACCTATCTTTATGATTCAAATAATAGCACTTGGTATTGGACGACATCAACACCAATGGTGCGAATGGTACTTAGCTCTTCTCAGGCAATTACTACTTTTATTTGTCAGGGCGATACATATACCTTGAATAATCAAAACTATACAGAGCCAGGGTATTATTTGCAAACATTGACTAACCAAGCAACAATGGACAGTGTTATTACGTTGGATTTAACTTATCTTCCTAACACTACTAATGTCATCAATGCAACAACAGCATGTGGGCCATTTGAGCTTAATGGGCAACAATACTCAATTGCGGGACAGTATACTCAAGTTTTGAACAATCAAAATGGGTGCGATTCAACCATCATTTTGAATTTGTTCGACTATAGTGGATCCAATGCAAATATTCTTCCTGCAAACTGTGGAGGAACCATACTAGACGGTTCTGTTTCTGTTGAAATATTGGATAATTTGCAGATTAATAATCAAATAATAGAGATCTATAATGGTAGCGACTCTCCATATGATCTCGGAGCAGATTATGGAGATCCAAGTGCCCCTTACACCATCTACTTTAAGTTGAGGAATGCTTCGAATCAAGTTCTTTCTTTTCCCCCGAGCACAATAATCCAGCCACACGGCACACTCGTAATTACAAATCCTAATTCTTCAATTCAAGGTGATCTTGAATCCTCTGTAATTGACGGTTCCACAATTACAATGTACTACGAGATAATTGAGTTTGGAATTCAGGAAGTTTGGGATGTTGCGAATACGAATTTCTTGCAAACCGCAATCAGAAAAGATTTTATCACATTTGAAAATGCAAATTATAATGCCAATGAGTGGGATTTCTTGCCTTTCACTTCCTCTTCAATCGGCAGTCATACTTATTCAAATGATGGTGGTTTATTCATCTCGGAATACTATTCAGGTATTAATGTAGTTGATCCAGGTTATACAATTGAATGGAACGATGGAACAATAGGTAATTCTTTAACGGGAATTGCAAGTGGAGATTATACCTACACTGTTTCTCTGAACGGATGTGTTGCTGAAACAAACACCGTGGCGGTTCCATGGACTGGTGGATTGGATGTTTCTTTCTCGAGTACACAGCAGTTGTTTACCGCACCTCCTTTTGCAGTTCAGTTTACCAATTCTTCAAACGCACAAGGAATTCCAACGACTTATACCTGGGACTTTGGAGATGGAACAAGCTTAACTTCGAATAATACTTCCGTTTTTCATCAGTATTTATTCAATGGCTTGTATACTGTTTCTTTAGTCGCAACCAATAACTTGACAGGTTGTTCTGACACGACCACAATTTCAGATTACATTTTCTGCACAGGTGGTGTTAGTTGCACTCACATGGCTGCTATAAATGAGCAAGGACCTGTTCAAGCTTGTCAGGGAACAGACGTTTGGTTGACGTGTAACAATGATCCATCATTTACCTACCAATGGAGAAAAAATGGAGTAAATATTAACGGCAACAATAATGACAGTTTATTGGTGACCCAATCGGGTGTTTATACTGTAATTATTTTGGTAAACAATTGTCCTGTTACTTCAATCTCAGTCAATGTTAATATTTTCCCTACACCACCA
>JBIIKG010000183.1:0-5696 GCA_044233275.1 Crocinitomicaceae bacterium
TTTTAGAACCTCCTCCACTTATCATGACAGATTCAACATTAGCTGAATTCAATGAACTTCCAATTTGGAAGGCAATATGCTCAACAACAGTGCGTAAATTGTTTTCTATTTCTTTGTCAAATTTCAACAAAGGATAAAAATGTTCTTCTAACCATTCAGTTCCTAGAGATTTTGGCCCAGTAAGCTCATAAAATGAAAGTGAATTTAGTAAATCCAACAAAAAGAAATTTATTTCTCCTGATCGCGCCATTTCGCCTTTATCATCAAAAGTGAGACCTTTAGATTCAATTAATTTATTTAGGGGCAAATTTCCTGGACAAATATCAAAAGCTTTTATAATTCCATTCTCCTTGAAACTTATATTAGCAAAACCACCAATGTTTAGAAATGATTCAGCTTGAGACTGAAATAAGTGAAAATCCCCGATCGGAACGAGTGGAGCTCCTTGTCCACCTGCAACAATGTCCTTAGTTCTAAAATCATTAATTACTTCGATTCCAGTATGAAATGCAATGGTTGTCCCGCAGCCGATTTGCAAGGTAAATCCATTTTCAGGTTGATGGTAAATTGTTTGTCCATGACAAGCAATGGCATGGATGTTAGCTTTAGTAACTTTTGCTTCAGAAAGGTAACTATTGATGCAATCAGCATAGAATAATCCTAATTTTTTATCCAACTGCAATAATGCTGGTACAGGAATATTTGTTGCGTTGACTAAATCTTGGTGCAATTGTGATGGAAAATTAAAACTTTTAGTGTTTAAAATTGAAAAATTAAACTCACCAAAAGCATCCTGAGTAAAACTAATATGAGCAATATCAACCCCATCTAATGAAGTTCCTGACATTATGCCGATGATTTCAATTTTACTCATAACGTTTTAACCGTGAAAATAAAATATTCTAGTTAAATTTGCAATTATCTCGAACAGAAATAAAACTATAAGATCATGAATTTTGAATTATCAGAAGAACAAATAGCCGTGCGTGATGCCGCTAGAGATTTTGCACAAAATGTGCTTAAGCCAGAAGTGATTGAACGTGATAGAGATCAACGTTTTCCAATAGAAGAAATGAAACAGTTGGGAGAACTTGGTTTTTTAGGAATGATGGTTGATCCGAAATATGGTGGTAGTGGAATGGATACGGTTTCTTATGTTTTAGCAATGGAAGAAATTTCTAAAGTTGACGCTTCTGCTTCTGTTTGTGTTTCTGTGAATAATTCATTGGTTTGTTGGGGACTTGAGAAATTTGGAACTGAAGAACAAAAACAAAAATATTTAATTCCACTGGCGAAAGGTGAGAAGATTGGCGCTTTCTGTTTGTCAGAACCTGAAGCGGGTTCAGATGCTACATCTCAGCAGACAACAGCAATAGATCATGGTGATCATTATGTTTTGAATGGTACAAAAAACTGGATTACAAATGGCTCAACGGCATCTGTTTATTTAGTCATTGCTCAAACGAATAGAGAAGCTGGACACAAAGGAATCAATGCATTGATTATTGAACGAGGAATGGAAGGATTCATCGTTGGAGCAAAAGAGGATAAAATGGGTATTCGCGGAAGTGATACACATACCTTAATTTTCAATGATGTAAAAGTTCCAAAGGAAAATAGAATTGGTGAAGATGGGTTCGGATTCAAGTTTGCAATGAAAGTTCTTGCTGGAGGACGAATCGGAATCGCTGCCCAAGCTCTTGGAATTGCTTCTGGAGCATTTGAATTAGCATTGGCTTATTCGAAACAACGTAAAGCTTTCGGAAAAGAAATTTATAAGCACCAAGCAATTGCGTTTAAGTTAGCTGATATGGCTACTGAAATAGAAGCAGCACGTTTGTTGGTTATGAAATCTGCGCTTGACAAAGATAATGATAGAGATTATGGACAATCAAGTGCCATGGCCAAATTATATGCATCTAAAGTTGCCATGGAACAAACAATTGAAGCAGTTCAGATTCATGGTGGTTATGGATTCGTAAAAGAGTATCACGTAGAACGTTTAATGCGTGATGCGAAAATTACACAGATTTATGAAGGTACGTCTGAAGTTCAAAAGATTGTAATTTCAAGAGGTATCTTGGGATAGTTTTAATAGACGAAATAGGAAGGGGAGCTAACAAGTTCCCCTTTTTTTATAACACATTCTCTAATATTTCCAACTTGATTCCTCGTGATCCTTTGAGTAGGACAAAAGTATTTTCAATCGGATTCGTCTCAAGATGATTTCTTAGTTCTTCTGCAGTTTCAAAGCTTTGAAGGACATTGTTAGATGATTGTTCTTTAAATAATTTACCAACAGTATAACCAGAAAGATGGTTATTTTCGATAAAAGATAGAATATTTCGATGTTCATTAACAGCCTGATCACCTAATTCAAGCATGTCACCAATTATAAATAATTTATTTCCCTGAGTTAGCATCGCAAAACTTTCCAGGGCTGACCGCATGCTAGTTGGATTTGCATTATAGCAATCTAATATTAGGGTATTCTTGGGTGTTTTCTTGACTTGTGATCGGTTATTTTCTGGTGTGTAATTACAAATCGCTTGATTGATTTGTTCAAATGGGACGTCGAAGCAAACACCAAATGAAATAGCAGCGAGGTAATTATAAAAGTTATATTTCCCGACCATTTTTGTTTCCAAAACAGGTGAGGAGTAATTATTTTGTTTCCATATCAATTTAACATACGGTGTAAGACCGATTAACGCACCTTTGATGTCCGCATCTTCTTCTGTACCATAAGATAAGAGTGTAATATTCTTCGGTAGGTTGTTCTCAAGGATACTATCATCAGAATTGTAAATAATTGCGCCATTGATTTTTTCAATTGAATCATACAACTCCTTCTTCGTTTTTAATACACCCTCAAAATTACCAAAACCCTCAAGATGTGCTTTTCCGATATTGGTAATAATAGCATGCGTAGGTTCTGCTATTTGACAGAGTTCTTCTATGTCTTTAAAACGATTGGCTCCCATTTCTATAATAGCTATTTCATGATCTTCAGTTAGTCTTAGAAGTGTCAATGGAACTCCGATGTGATTATTTAAATTTCCGATTGTTGCTAAGACATTGTATTTTTTTGACAAAACTTCATTAATTAATTCTTTGGTGGAAGTTTTTCCATTACTTCCTGTAATACCAATAAAGGGTATTTGAAATTTTTTTCGGTGATAATTAGCAAGCTGTTGTAAGAATAATAGTGAATTCTCTACAAAATGAATAGAGGAGGAGTTGGCAAATTGATGTTCATCAACAATTACGAATTTTGCTCCAGCCTCAATAGCTTGATTTGCAAAAGTATTACCATTGAAATTATCACCTTTTAGACAAATGAATAAACAATCTTTTTCAATCTTTCGAGTGTCAGTGCAAACACCAGACGTTTCGTAAAATAATTCAAATAAATTCTTCATGCTATAAAATTAAAAAAGCCCTCCAATAAGGAGAGCTTTTCTTTTCAATATTATCTGTTTATTTCTTTTTTTCTTTTTTTCCGTAGTTCATACCTGTTGGACTTCCAATACGGTCCATGGCACAGCGGAAACCAATCATTGCAGTTGATTTATCTTCATCCAAGTAACGACGGCTA
This sequence comes from Crocinitomicaceae bacterium, assembly GCA_044233275.1. Classification (GTDB taxonomy): domain Bacteria; phylum Bacteroidota; class Bacteroidia; order Flavobacteriales_D; family Crocinitomicaceae; genus M0103. The sequence goes on from JBIIKG010000183.1 coordinate 3,599, forward strand.
CCAGATGCTAACCAATAAGCACGATCTCTCCAAGAACCACCCTTATAAACTCTTGATTTATCGGATACCAATGTTGTTGGCCAAGAGGTAATTCCTTCAGGTTTTATTTCTCCACCATCTAAACCAAACTTCTCGTGTTGACTTTGGTACATGATTAAGTTAGGATCACGTGATGCTTGATTGATTGAGTTCTTCAAATCATCATTTTGGAAGTAAATTGAACTTTCAATATCACCATCTAAGTAGTCAATGTAGTCATCACGGCGGTAGTTTAATCGACCAATGTTTTCTTCTTCAGTAACATTTCGGTATTTCAATTTACCTGGTGTATCAATAATGAATGCCGTAAATCCATCTCGTAACATTGAGATAATTTCGAAAGCATATTCTTCTCCGTCTGGACCAGTTCTCAATTCGTTGGCAAAAATATCATCAAATAGCTGATCTTGAATCATAGTTGAAGCTTCAATGTCATGCTTGTCATTTTTGTACTTAATTGCTAAATCTAAAACTGAATTTATTCGTGCAAGTAATGATAATTCAATTGAATCTTTTACATTTCCATGAGACACAAAGAATGGATCTGGAGCATAACCTCTTCTTGAAGGGTTTCTAGATTCAACATTTTTGTATAAGCCAATTGGAACAACTGTATCATTTGGGTCATGCTTATCAGCTGAGATACGCTGGTAACGAATACGCTCAAATTCATTCAGGTATTCCTTCATTCCATGAACATCATATGTTACTTGTTGACTTTTAATATCAACTGAACCTTCATTGTTAAGCAACTTTGTTTTGAAAACATTTCCTCTAAATGGTCTGAACTCGTCAAAGTCTTCAGTTGATAAAGGACGGTAAACATCTAATACCCATTCAGAAACGTTTCCAGCCATGTGGTATAAACCATAGTCATTTGGCCAGTAAGAATCAACAGGAGCCGTTACATCAGCACCATCATTCAAGTTTCCTGCAACCCCCATGTAATCTCCACGACCACGAACGAAGTTTGCACGAATCGAACCTTGGAATTGCTCGTCATCATTACGAACCCAATGTCCATTCCAAGGATAAATTTTTCTATCAGAAACATTTTCTGTTCCAGGCTGAAGGTTTCCAATTAAACCAGTTGCTGCAAATTCCCATTCAGCTTCAGTAGGGAGGCGGTAACGTGGCAAAAGAATTCCATCTTCCATTTTAACAATACGAGTTCCTAATTTTTTTCCATCCATTTTGGAAGGATCTAGATTTTGAACGTTGCGGGCTACAGCTTCTTCATATTGTCCTGCGTAATAAGCATCTGTATTAAATGTATTATCGTCTCGTTGATCAACATTCCATGCTAATACACCCTCTCTAACAAGAATATATTCATTCACACGGTCCGTTCTCCATTTACAGAAATCATTTGCTTGTAACCAAGAAACACCAACTACAGGGTAGTCACGGTAAGCCGGATGTCTTAAATAGTAATCAACATACTTCTCCATGAATGCCAATGGAGTTCTCCAACATAAGGTGTCAGGTAACGCATTTTTGTATACCATCGGATAAGTCTCATATGCTCTTGAAATCCAATAAAGGTATTCTAACCAGTGAAAGTTAGTAACCTCTGTTTGGTCCATATAAAATGAAGAAACAGTTACTCGAGTAGGTCTGTTGTTCCAGTCATACATGACATCTTGTTCAGAACGACCCATTGTAAATGTTCCACCTTCTACTAAAAGAAGTCCTGGACCAGTTTCTTGGTCAATAAATGGTACCTTTTGGAAACCACCTACCTTCGGGTCGTTAAAATTCCATCCTGTTGATGAAGACGACTCTTTTGCACACGATCCAAGGAACAATGTTCCACCTAGTGCTACAATGGAAAAAAATCTGACCAATTGCATATTTCTTTTCTGATTTTTCATAGTTTTCAATCCGCAAATATATTCACTTAAACGTATCCTTTAAAAAAAGTTACACAATTTTTAAAAAGAAGGGCAAGAAATCGTTTTAAACGAAATCGGCTTCGATTTACAGCTTAGGTTAAGTCCTAATGAAATTTCATGAGAACCACCTGAAACACCGTTGTTTAATTTTGATACCGTAACAT
>JBIIKG010000039.1:0-17476 GCA_044233275.1 Crocinitomicaceae bacterium
TGTTCAACTGCTTTAAACACATCGCTCACGTTCAATCCGAATCCTTTAAGTCGTACCAAATCGATTGCGATCTCATACTGTTTTAGGTTGCCACCAAATCCACTTACATCCGCAACTCCATCCACCCCTAATAATTGGCGACGGATCATCCAATCTTGAATGGTTCTTAATTCGGTTGGATTAAACTTTTGTTCATAGCCTTTCTTAGGCTTTACAATATATTGATAAATTTCCCCTAAGCCAGTACTCAGAGGTGCCATAGAAGGTTCACCAAAACCTGCTGGTATTTGGTTCTTTGCTTCTGATAAGCGTTCCGAAACTTGTTGTCTTGCCCAATAAATATCAGTGCCTTCGTTGAATACTACTGTAACCACACTCAAACCAAAACGGCTGAAGGATCTAATTTCCTCAATTCCTGGAATCGTAGCCATAGTCTGTTCAACCGGAAACGTTACGAATCTTTCTATATCTTCTGCTCCTGAGGAAGGTGCGGAAGTTACTATTTGTACTTGATTATTTGTAATATCTGGAACTGCATCAATCGGAAGGTTTTTCAATGAAAACACACCCCAAGTAATTAGTCCCAGTGTCATAATTCCAACAATTAACTTGTTAGAAATTGACCAATGAATGATTTTGTTCAACATAGGAAAATGCATTAATGTAAAACAATGGATCACGATGATCCAAGGATGTTTCTACATTAAGCTATTCGTGGGGGATTCCATTTGGAATCAACAGCTTTCAGGGAGTGAGAGCTAGATTTCTGTATTCTCACCTTAGATTCAGGTGAAACAAATTGTTTTTCTAAAACGATTGTTACTGGAACTTGAAACGAACATACCAACATCATACCTTGTACAATATGCGATTTAAATGGCATGTGTTCATGCTCGTGCTCATAATGTTTGTTCGTCGCGTAATGATCGGTCAAAAAGTCGAAAAAACCAGCATAAGCGCGACCATCAGATTGGTGTTCCTCATAATGTTCAATCAAACCAGCTAGTTTCACATATTCTACTCCCTGCATGTTGGGCGCAAGCGACAACAAGAGAAAATAAACAGAGAATATGATTGCTAGCAATTTCATATAATCTTAAGCCATTGTGTTTGGTGTACCGAAATTCATTGGAGGCATGTTTGGTAAATCACCATCATTGATTGCTCCAAAATTTTGTTCGTATTTCTGAACGTTATCAATTAACGCCTTCATGAAACGCTTCGCATTTTCAGGTGTCATAATTATACGAGAACGCACTTTTCCTTTTGGCATACCTGGCATGATTTGAACGAAATCACAAACAAACTCAGCAGGAGAATGTGTAATGATTGCTAAATTACTGTAAACACCTAAAGCAGTTTCTTCCGAAAGCTCGATGTTCATTTGATTTTCATTCTGATTTTGGTTTTCCATAGTGCATTCTTATACCACGAAGGTACGATTTTTTTATTTCCAAAATGTTAAGAAAACAAAAAAGGGAGAAGCTAAGCCTCTCCCTTTCGATTCAGAAAAACCTGAATTATTTATTTTCAACTAATTCTTCGTATGCTTCTTTTGATGCAACGATGCGCGTTTGGAAAGCACGAACACCAGTTCCGGCTGGAATTAAATGTCCAACGATTACATTTTCTTTCAGACCTAATAAATGATCTTCTTTACCTGAAATCGCAGCTTCGTTTAACACTTTCGTTGTTTCCTGGAAGGAAGCAGCAGAAATGAATGATTGAGTCTGTAATGAAGCACGTGTGATACCTTGCAACAATGGTGTTGACGTTGCAGGAACTGCATCTCTTGCTTCAACCAAGTTTTTATCAGAACGCTTCAATTGTGAATTTTCGTCACGTAATCTTCTTGCTGATACAATTTGACCTGCTTTAAGCGATGGAGAATCACCTGATTCAACAACTACCTTCATTCCAAAAATCGCATCATTTTCTTCCATGATATCTGCTTTATGAACAGATTGTCCTTCAAGGAAGCGTGTATCTCCAGCATCTAAAATTTCTGCTTTTAACATCATTTGACGAACGATTACTTCGAAATGTTTGTCGTTAATTTTAACACCTTGTAGTCGGTAAACCTCTTGAATTTCGTTAACGATATACTCTTGTACTTTCGTTGGTCCTTCAATATTCAAGATATCATTTGGTGTAATAGCACCATCAGATAATGGCTGTCCTGCACGAATAAAGTCATTTTCTTGCACCAAGATGTGCTTAGATAATGAAACTAAATACTTACGAACTTCACCTGTTTTAGATGTAATTTGAATTTCACGGTTACCACGTTTGATTTTACCAAACTCAGCAATACCATCAATTTCAGAAACAACAGCAGGGTTTGAAGGGTTACGTGCTTCGAATAACTCGGTAACACGTGGAAGACCACCGGTAATATCCCCAGTTTTTCCCGCTACTCTTGGTATTTTAACCAAGATTTCACCTGCTTCAATTTTATCACCTTCGTTCACAGAAATATGCGCATCAACTGGTAAAGAGTATTCTCTTAAAACAGCCTTTGTTTTCGCATCTATAATGTGAATTGCAGGGTTTTTCTTTTTATCTCTAGATTCTGTAATTACTTTTTCAGTAAATCCGGTTTGCTCATCGACTTCTTCACGGTAAGTAACACCTTCAACAATACTGTCAAATACCACTTTACCGGCAACTTCAGACACGATAACCGCGTTGTATGGATCCCACTTACAAATTACGTCACCTTTTTTGATTTTGATATTATTTTCAATAACCAATTCAGATCCGTAAGGAATGTTTGCGTTCATTACAACGATACCAGTTTTCTCATCAGTGATTTTCATTTCAGCTGAACGACCAACTACAACGATTTTCTTAGAACCATCTGCGTTTGTACGTTCAATTGTACGAAGCTCATCAATTTCTAAGCTACCAGAAGCTTTCGCTTTCATATCTGATACATCCGTTGTATTCGATGCAGTACCCCCAACGTGGAATGTACGCAACGTCAACTGTGTTCCTGGTTCACCAATTGATTGTGCAGCAATTACACCAACAGCATCACCAAGTGCAGCCTTTCTGTGCGTTGCAAGGTTTCGTCCATAACATTTTGAACATACTCCTCTTCTCATCTCACATGTAAGAACTGAACGGATTTCAACTTCTTCGATTCCAGCTTTGTCAATAACGTGCGCTACTTCTTCAGAAATCAATTCACCTGCCTCAACAATGATTACATCACTATCTGGGTGGTAAACATCGTGCACTGAAGTACGTCCAACGATTCTGTCGAACAATGGCTCTACGATTTCGTCATTTTTCTTCAATGAAGTTGCAACGATACCTCTTAATGTTCCACAGTCATCTGTGTTAATTACCACGTCTTGAGCAACATCCACCAAACGACGAGTTAAGTAACCCGCATCGGCTGTTTTCAAGGCTGTATCGGCAAGACCTTTACGAGCACCGTGAGTTGAGATAAAGTACTCAAGGATTGAAAGACCTTCCTTAAAGTTAGAAAGGATTGGGTTTTCAATAATTTCTTGAGAAGACGCACCAGATTTCTGAGGTTTCGCCATCAAACCACGCATACCAGACAACTGACGAATTTGTTCTTTCGAACCACGGGCTCCTGAATCAAACATCATGTAGATTGAGTTGAAACCTTGACGGTCACTTTTCAATTGCTCCATCAATGTATGTGTCAAACGCGAATTCGTATGCGTCCAGATATCAATGATTTGGTTATATCTTTCGTTGTTAGTGATAAGACCCATGTTATAGTTCATCATCACTTCCTTCACGTCATTTTCAGCTTTCAATACTAGCTCTTCTTTTTCCTTTGGAATGATGATATCATCCAAGTTGAAAGAAAGACCACCTCTGAAGGCCATTTCGTATCCTAATTCTTTGATATCATCTAGGAATTGTGCAGCACGAGACGTTCCAGCAACTTTCAATACATGACCGATAATGTCACGTAAAGCTTTTTTCGTTAATACATCATTGATGAAACCAACTTCACGAGGAACACGCTCATTGAAAAGCACACGTCCACAAGTTGTATCAATCATCATCAATTCTGGTTCACCCTCTTTATTTAAATCGTAAGAACGAACTTTAATGTGAGCATGTAAATCCAATTGTTTTTCGTTCAAAGCGATGATAACTTCTTCAGGAGAGTAGAAAATTCCACCTTCACCTTTCACAACTTCATCCTTTGTTCCTTTTTTACCTTTCGTAATGTAATACAATCCAAGAACCATGTCTTGAGAAGGTACAGCGATCGGCGCTCCATTTGCAGGGTTCAAAATGTTTTGAGATGCAAGCATCAACAATTGAGCTTCCAGAATTGCGGCATTACCTAATGGTAAATGCACGGCCATCTGGTCACCATCGAAATCGGCATTGAAGGCTGTTGTTACCAACGGGTGCAAACGAATTGCTTTTCCTTCAATTAATTTCGGTTGGAATGCTTGAATACCAAGTCTGTGCAAAGTAGGGGCACGGTTCAAAAGAACTGGGTGACCTTTCAATACATTTTCTAAGATATCCCAAACAACTGGTTCTTTTCTGTCAACAATTTTCTTTGCAGATTTTACAGTTTTCACGATACCACGCTCAATCATCTTACGAATGATAAACGGTTTGTAAAGTTCAGCCGCCATATCTTTTGGCAAACCACACTCGTGTAACTTCAAATCTGGTCCAACAACAATTACAGAACGTGCTGAATAATCCACACGTTTTCCAAGTAAGTTTTGACGGAAACGACCTTGTTTACCTTTCAATGAATCAGAAAGAGATTTCAATGGACGGTTTGATTCCGTTTTAACGGCACTTGATTTTCTTGAATTATCGAACAATGAATCAACTGCTTCTTGAAGCATACGTTTTTCATTACGTAAGATTACTTCAGGAGCTTTGATTTCAATCAATCTTTTCAAACGGTTGTTACGTATAATCACACGGCGGTACAAGTCATTCAAATCCGAAGTTGCGAAACGACCACCATCTAGTGGAACTAATGGACGCAATTCAGGTGGAATAACTGGAACAACCTTAACAATCATCCATTCTGGGTGATTCTCAATACGTTCTTGTGACTCACGCATTGCTTCAACCACTTGCAAACGCTTCAATGCTTCGTTCTTTCTTTGAACAGAAGTTTCTGTGTTTGCTTGGTGACGCAAGTTGTAAGACGTTTCAACCAAGTTCAATCCTTTCAACAAATCGTACAAAGCTTCAGCACCCATTTTGGCGATGAATTTGTTCGGATCTGTATCTTCCAAGTATTGATTTTCTTTTGGTAAAGCATCAAGGATATCCAAGTACTCTTCCTCTGTTAAGAAATCCAATCTTTTCAAAGATGAACCATCCACATTAGTAGCGATACCTTCTTGGATAACTACATAACGCTCGTAATAAATTATTTGATCTAATTTCTTCGTTGGAAGACCAAGAAGATAACCGATTTTATTCGGTAAAGAACGGAAATACCAGATGTGTGCAACAGGAACAACCAAAGAGATGTGTCCCATACGCTCACGACGAACTTTCTTTTCTGTTACTTCAACACCACAACGGTCACAAACGATTCCTTTGTATCGGATTCTTTTGTATTTACCACAATGGCATTCGTAATCTTTAACCGGACCGAAGATTCGTTCACAGAACAAACCATCACGTTCAGGCTTATATGTACGATAGTTAATCGTTTCTGGCTTAAGTACTTCTCCACTTGATTGCTCAAGAATTATTTCTGGCGATGCCAAAGAAATAGTTATCTTGTTGAAGGCACTTTGTTTTTTTGGTGTTTCTTTTCTGTAAGCCATTTTTATGCTTCTTTTCTAAAATTCAACAACTTGCTGCTTAATCCAATGAAATGTTTAGACACAAACCTCTCAATTCGTGTAACAATACGTTGAACGATTCTGGAATTCCAGGTTCAGGTGTATTGTCACCTTTTACGATTGATTCGTATGCTTTCGCTCTACCCATCACGTCATCTGACTTAACAGTCAAGATTTCTTGTAGGATATTTGCTGCTCCAAACGCTTCAAGAGCCCATACCTCCATTTCTCCAAAACGCTGACCTCCGAATTGTGCTTTCCCACCAAGAGGTTGTTGTGTAATCAATGAGTATGGTCCAATTGAACGTGCATGCATTTTATCATCTACCATGTGAGATAGTTTCAACATGTAAATGATACCTACCGTTGCCGGTTGGTGGAAACGCTCTCCAGTACCACCGTCATGTAAGTATGTCTTACCTGATTTAGGAACACCTGCTTTTTCCGTCCAATCATCAATTTCAGATGGATGTGCTCCATCAAAAATCGGTGTAGCGAATTTAACTCCTAGTTTTTCACCAGCCCAACCTAGAACAGTTTCATAGATTTGACCAAGGTTCATACGAGAAGGTACACCAAGCGGATTCAATACGATATCAACTGGCGTTCCATCAGCTAAGAATGGCATATCTTCCATTCTTACGATGTTCGCAACGATACCTTTGTTACCGTGACGACCCGCCATTTTATCACCCACTTTCAATTTACGTTTCTTAGCAACATACACTTTCGCCAATTTCACGATTCCTGCAGGAAGTTCATCTCCTACTGAAATATGGAATTTTCTACGCTTATATGTTCCTAATAAATCGTTTGCTTTGATGTTGAAATTATGAATCACACGTCCAACTAACACATTGATATGATCGTCACCCGTCCAATTAGTTGGATTTACGATAGTATAATCAATTGCAAATAAGTTTTTCTGTGTAAACTTCGTTCCTTTCTTAATGATTTCTTCTTTGAAATTATTGAATACACCTGAAGATTTTTGTTCTCCGATTACCATCAATAATTTGTCAACAAGACGATCTTTTAATACAGCGAAGTCTTTGTCATAATCTGAGTCAAGACTTTCCAAAACTGGCTTGTCTTGAGCTTTTGCTTTACGATCTTTAATTGCTCTAGAGAACAATTTTTTCTCGATAACAACACCTCTTAAAGATGGACCTGCTTTCAAAGAAGCATCTTTCACATCACCTGCTTTGTCACCGAAGATTGCTCTCAATAACTTTTCTTCTGGAGATGGATCTGTTTCACCTTTAGGAGTGATTTTACCAATTAGGATATCTCCTTCCTTGATTTCAGCACCGATGCGGATCAAACCATTTTCGTCCAAGTCTTTTGTCGCTTCCTCACTTACGTTTGGAATATCAGCAGTTAACTCTTCCATACCACGTTTTGTATCACGTACCTCTAACGAATACTCATCGATGTGAATTGATGTAAATACATCGTCACGCACAACGCGCTCAGAAATTACAATCGCATCCTCAAAGTTGTATCCTTTCCAAGGCATGAATGCTACTTTCAAGTTTTGACCTAAAGCCAATTCTCCTTGTTGTGTAGCGTATCCTTCACAAAGAACTTGACCTTTTTCAACTCTATCACCGTTCTTAACGATTGGCTTCAAGTTAATACAAGTACTTTGATTCGTTTTTTGGAATTTCGTTAATGAATAGCGAATTACTTCACTATCAAAACTTACCATTTTATCTTCATCTGTCCAATCGTAAGCAATCTCGATTTCATTTGCATCGACATATTTTACAACACCTGGACCTTCCGCATTGATCAAAACACGTGAATCACGCGCAACCAAACGTTCGATACCAGTACCAACAATTGGCGACTGTGGTTTTAATAAAGGAACTGCTTGACGTTGCATGTTCGATCCCATTAGGGCACGGTTGGCATCATCATGTTCCAAGAACGGAATTGAAGAGGCAGCTATTGATGCAATTTGGTTAGCACCTACATCCATTAAATGTAAGTCACCAGGAGCAACAACAGGGAAATCACCTTCGAAACGCGCTTTAACAATATCAGTAATAAAATTACCTTTATCATCAACCTTCGCATTTGCTTGAGCGATCATTTTTGCGTCTTCTTCTTCAGCTGTTAAATAAATTGGTTCTTTTTCCAAGTTTACTTTACCAGCATCTACCGAACGATAAGGAGTTTCAATAAATCCTAGTTTATTAACCTTCGCAAATACACAAAGAGAAGAAATCAAACCGATATTCGGTCCTTCTGGTGTTTCGATCGTACAAAGACGACCGTAATGTGTATAGTGAACATCACGCACCTCGAAACCTGCTCTTTCACGAGAAAGTCCGCCTGGTCCTAGTGCAGACAAACGACGCTTGTGAGTTACCTCAGAAAGCGGATTTGTCTGGTCCATAAACTGTGACAATTGGTTTGTTCCGAAGAACGAGTTGATAACTGAAGACAAAGTCTTCGCGTTGATCAAATCTATAGGTGTGAAGACTTCGTTATCACGAACATTCATACGCTCACGAATTGTTCTAGCCATACGAGCTAAACCAACTCCAAATTGAGAATACAATTGTTCACCAACTGTTCTTACACGTCTGTTTGATAAGTGATCAATATCATCCACATCTGCCTTCGAGTTAATCAACTCGATCAAATATTTAATGATTTTGATGATATCATTCTTTGTAAGAACACGTGATTCTTCCGTATCTTCTAATTTCAATTTCTTGTTAAGTCGGAAACGTCCAACTTCACCAAGATCGTATCTTGTATCAGAGAAGAATAATTTTTCAAAAACACCCTTAGCCGTCTCATAATCAGGTGGCTCAGCATTTCTCAATTGACGGTAAATATGTTCTACCGCTTCTTTTTCCGAGTTTGATGTATCTTTTTGCAGTGTATTGTAGATGATTGAATAATCAGCGCTATTGATATCCTCTTTGTGAAGGATTACATTTTTAACACCAGAATCTACAATAAGATCAATGTGGTCATCTTCAAGAACCGTTTCACGGTCTAAAAGCACCTCATTTCTTTCAATAGAAACAACTTCACCTGTATCTTCATCCACGAAATCTTCGATCCATGATTTTAGAACACGTGCAGCAAGTCTTCTACCAGTTAGTTTCTTCAAGTTTGCTTTTGTAGCTTTCACTTCATCAGCCAAACCGAAAATTCCTAAGATATCCTTATCACTTTCATATCCGATTGCGCGGAATAGAGTTGTAACAGGCAATTTCTTTTTACGGTCGATGTATGCGTACATCACATTGTTAATATCCGTAGCGAATTCAATCCAAGAACCCTTGAAAGGAATTACACGCGCAGAATATAATTTTGTACCATTTGCATGGCGACTTTGTCCGAAGAACACTCCTGGAGATCTATGTAACTGAGAAACGATTACTCGTTCTGCTCCGTTCACCACGAATGAACCTTTTGGGGTCATATATGGAATCGTTCCAAGATATACATCCTGCACAATTGTCTCGAAATCCTCATGTTCGGGATCCGTACAATACAACTTAAGTTTTGCTTTCAAAGGCACACTGTAAGTCAACCCTCTTTCAATACATTCTTCAATTGTGTAGCGTGGTGGATCAATAAAATAATCCAAGAACTCTAGCACGAATTGGTTTCGTGTATCGGTAATAGGGAAGTTTTCAGCGAATACTTTGTATAATCCTTCACTTTCTCGGTTCTCTGGTGTTGTTTCCAGTTGAAAAAATTCACGGAAGGACTTCAATTGAATATCCAAAAAATCTGGGTATTCAAAATGACTTTTGCTAGAAGCAAAATTTATTCTTTTCGAAATGTTGTTTGATGTTGCCAAGGCCAAACTATTTTGTTTATGTAAATGGACTTTAACTTTGTGTCTTTAACACATTAAAACAGGAATAGGCATCCCGAAAATCGGGACGCCTTTCCTGTAAATGAAGTAGATAATTACTTAATCTCAACTTCAGCTCCAGCTTCAACTAGAGCATTCTTAAGTCCTTCAGCTTCGTCTTTAGAAACAGCTTCTTTCAATGTAGAAGGTGCCGCATCAACTAAGTCTTTAGACTCTTTTAATCCGTTTCCTGTTAATTCCTTAACAAGTTTCACTACCGCCAATTTGTTTGGTCCACCAGCTTTAAGAATTACAGTGAATTCAGTTTGCTCAACAGCAGCCTCTGCAGCAGCACCACCACCAGCCATCATAACTGGAGCAGCCGCAGCTGGTTCGATTCCATACTCATCCTTAAGGATAGTTGCTAATTCGTTTACTTCCTTAACTGTAAGGTTAACTAGCGTTTCCGCGATTTGCTTAATATCAGCCATTTTATTTGATTTAATAAAAATTCAACAAAAAATAATAATTAATTATGCTCTTTCTTCGAGCGTTTTTAGGATACCAGCGATTTTGCTGCCAGCACCTGTAAGTCCAGAAACAACGTTCTTTGCAGGACTTTGTAATAAACCGATAATATCTCCGATTAATTCGTCTCTGCTCTTCAAGTTAGCTAATGTATCTAATTGGTTATCACCAACAAATACCGCTTCATCGATATAAGCACCTTTAAGAACTGGTTTTTCGTTTTTCTTACGAAACTCCTGAATTAATTTAGCCGGAAGATTACCAACCTCACTGAACATGATAGAAGTCGCTCCTGAAAGCGTTTCTCCCAAGTTCCCGAAGTCTTTTCCATCAACGCGATCCATTGCTTTCTGTAATAAAGTATTCTTTACTACTTTCATGCGGATGTTAGATTGGAAACATCTTCTACGAAGGTTGTTTACTACTTCAACTGTCAATTCCGCTGTGTCTGCTAAATAGAAGATATTAGAAGCAGTTAATTCTGCTGTTAATTCATCTATGTACTTTGCTTTTTCTTCTCTTGTCATTTTCGTAAGTTTTAAGCACTAACAGACTTTGCGTCCACTTGGACACCAGGACTCATCGTAGAACTCAAGTAAATACTCTTGATATAAGTTCCTTTAGCAGCAGAAGGTTTTAACTTCACAAGTGTTTGAATCAACTCGTTCGCGTTTTCACGGATCATGTTTCCTTCGAAACTAACCTTTCCAACAGATGAATGAACGATACCATACTTATCAACTTTAAAGTCGATTTTACCTGCTTTTACTTCTTGAACTGCTTTACCGACTTCCATCGTTACTGTACCAGTTTTTGGATTTGGCATCAAACCTCTTGGCCCTAAAATACGACCTAAAGCTCCAACTTTACCCATAACTGCTGGCATTGTAATAATGACATCAATCCCGGTCCAACCGCCTTTGATTTTTTCAATGTAATCATCTAGACCAACATGATCAGCACCTGCTGCTTTTGCCTCAGCTTCTTTGTCAGGTGTACAAAGTACAAGTACTCGTACATCCTTTCCAGTTCCATGAGGTAAAGCCACAGTTCCACGAACCATTTGGTTCGCTTTACGCGGGTCAACACCTAGACGCACACTGATATCAACAGAGGCATCAAACTTAGTGGTAGTAATTGCCTTAACCAAATCACATGCTTCAGTCAAGGAGTAAGGTTTAGCTAAATCAACTTTAGCTAGTACCTCTTTTCTCTTTTTAGATACTCTTCCCATAACTTATCAATTATTTGGTTTTCGGTGCCTCACCACCTTTAACTGTAACTCCCATGCTTCGTGCTGTACCTGCAACCATTCTCATAGCTGAATCTACAGTGAAACAATTTAAATCCGGCATCTTATCTTCAGCGATTAAGCGCACTTGATCCCAAGAAATAGAACCAACCTTAACACGGTTAGGCTCAGATGATCCTTTTTTGATTTTAGTGTACTCAACAATCTGAATTGCTGCTGGTGGGGTTTTTAGAACAAAATCAAAAGATTTATCACCGTAAACAGTGATAACTACTGGTACAACTTTCCCCATTTTATCCTGCGTACGAGCATTAAACTGCTTGCAGAACTCCATAATGTTAACACCTTTAGCACCAAGTGCTGGTCCAACTGGAGGCGACGGGTTAGCTGCACCACCTTTGATCTGTAATTTGATCAACGCTGCTACTTCTTTAGCCATTTGTATTCAATTTGTGTAGTCAAACATGAGTACTTACGGGAAGCTTTAATCGCTTTCCTCACTCCTACGGTTAATAAGCAATTAAACTTCTTTTTCAACCTGCATGTAACTTAATTCAAGCAAGTTTTTACGACCGAAGATTTTAACCATTACTTTTAGTTTCTTCTTCTCTTCGTTTATTTCATCTATAACTCCACTAAAGTTATTGAATGGTCCGTCGATAACTTTAACAGATTCACCAATAACAAATGGAATTTTCATTTCTTCTTCAGTTTCAGATAACTCATCCACTTTACCAAGAATTCTATTCACTTCGCTCAAACGCATTGGAACAGGCTCACCACCTTTTTCAGTTCCTAAGAACCCAATTACATTTGGAATGCTTTTAATCACGTGAGTTACCTCACCTGCAAGTGTAGCTTCGATTAAAACGTAACCGGGAAGGTACGCTCTTTCTTTGCTTACTTTCTTTCCATTTCTGATTTGGAAAACCTTCTCAGTTGGAATTAGCACTTGTGACACAAAATCGTCAAGCTTTAAGCGGGAAATCTCTAAATCAAGATATTCCTTAACTTTTTTTTCTTTTCCACTTACGGCTCTAACGACATACCATCGTTTTTTAATATCTCCCATTTGGCATTAATTAAAACATACCGTAAATAAAACCTAACGCTCCTTTCCAAAATGCTTTTGGATCACCTGAAATACCGAAAGCAAAGTCCATTACAAAAATGATCAATGCAATAATTACAGATGCTACAACAACAATAATAGTATTGCTTTGTAGTTCCTTCCATGTTGGCCAGGTAACGTTGTGAACCATTTCGTTCACTGTTTCGCTGAAATATTCTTTTACTTTTGACACTTCTATCGTTTTTTTTGCACGGGCGGTAGGATTCGAACCCACGACCAATGGTTTTGGAGACCACTACTCTACCAGCTGAGCTACGCCCGTATAAAAAGGGGAGCGAACTCCCCTTTACTATTTTATATCACTTTATAATATTAAGCGATGATTTCAGTAACCTGACCAGCGCCTACAGTTCTACCACCTTCACGGATAGCGAAACGTAAACCTTTGTCCATTGCTACTGGTACAATCAACTTAACATGAATAGATACGTTATCACCTGGCATAACCATTTCACGACCATCTGTAAGTAGGATCTCTCCAGTTACGTCAGTTGTACGGAAATAGAATTGAGGACGGTATCTGTTATGAAATGGAGTGTGACGACCACCTTCTTCTTTCTTCAATACATAGATTTCAGCTTTGAAATCTGTATGAGGAGTAGTTGAACCTGGCTTACAAATAACCATTCCACGCTTGATTTGAGATTTCTCAATACCACGAAGTAATAAACCAACATTGTCACCAGCTTCACCTCTATCAAGGATCTTACGGAACATCTCAACACCTGTTACAGTTGAAGTCAATTTAACTTCACCCATACCTAGGATATCTACTGATTCACCTGAATTGATAACACCTGTTTCGATACGACCTGTTGCAACTGTACCACGACCAGTAATCGTAAATACATCTTCGACTGGCATCAAGAAAGGCTTGTCAATTTCACGTGGAGGCAATTCGATGTAAGTATCCACTGCATCCATCAATTCGTCGATTGTAGCAACCCACTTGTCTTCACCATTCAATGCACCTAAAGCAGATCCTTTGATTACTGGCGCGTTGTCACCGTCATAGTTGTAGAAAGAAAGCAATTCGCGAATCTCCATTTCAACTAATTCTAATAACTCCTCATCATCAACCATATCCACTTTATTCATGAATACAACCATACGAGGAACACCAACTTGACGACCCAATAGGATGTGCTCACGTGTTTGTGGCATTGGACCATCTGTAGCAGCAACTACAAGGATAGCACCATCCATTTGAGCAGCTCCCGTTACCATGTTCTTTACGTAATCCGCGTGACCTGGACAGTCAACGTGAGCGTAGTGACGGTTTAACGTTTCGTACTCAATGTGAGATGTGTTAATAGTAATACCACGTTCTTTTTCTTCCGGCGCGTTGTCGATTGAAGAGAAATCACGAACTGCAGCCAATCCTCTACTAGACAATACGCTAGAGATTGCAGCTGTTAATGTTGTTTTACCGTGATCGACGTGACCGATAGTCCCGATGTTCACGTGTGGTTTGGAACGATCAAAATTTTCCTTAGCCATTGTTCTATTTGTTACTTAGTTAATAAAAAAACAAACCTTTTGGATATACCAAATTTCACCCACTTTTGGGTGAAACATCCTTTCTTTTCGAGCCAATGACGAGAATTGAACTCGTGACCTCTTCCTTACCAAGGAAGCGCTCTACCCCTGAGCTACACCGGCCAGGTCTTTCAATAAAGAGCGGGAGACGAGATTCGAACTCGCGACCCTCAGCTTGGAAGGCTGACGCTCTACCAACTGAGCTACTCCCGCTTTTTTTTCGTTTAAATACTATGTGGGGAGAGAAGGATTCGAACCTTCGAAGGTTGCCCAACAGATTTACAGTCTGCCCTCGTTAGCCACTTGAGTATCTCCCCAACAATTCCGAGCCGGTGGAGGGATTCGAACCCCCGACCAGCTGATTACAAATCAGCTGCTCTGGCCAACTGAGCTACACCGGCGGTGTTGGTATTAAATTCAATATTGAAAGAACTATTACAGTGTTTCCCGTTTTGGGTTTGCAAATGTAGGAAAGAAATCTTTTAATACAAGCGTTTTTTTGATTTTTTTTCAAAAAAGATATGGGTAACAAAGCTTGCTACCCATATCTTCTTGATTTCGTTAATTTTATGCTACTTTTTCTTTGTGTTTCTTAACCTGCTTGCGCAATGCTTCAACGGCTAAGTCAGTAGCCTCCTCAAATGTTTTGCACTGTTTCTTAGCGAAAAGCTCCTTCCCAGGTATTAGTATTTTCACTTCTGCCACTTTATTATCACCTTCTTGACTTTTATCAATTCTTAAAAAGACCTCTCCAGCTATTATGTTCTCAAAGAAAAGATCTAATTTTCCTACTTTCTCATTTATAAAATCAATCAACTTTTTGTCTGCTGTAAAATGAATTGAGTGCACTTGTATGTCCATGACTTTAGTTTTTGCGCCCACGCGGGTGAGCTTGTGAATAAATTTGTGTCAATTTTGCAAATGAATTATGCGTGTAAACCTGTGTTGCAGATAAATTAGCATGACCTAATAGATCTTTCAAGGTCTCAAGTCCAGCTCCATTATTCAATAAATGTGTTGCAAAGGTATGTCGCAGCACATGTGGACTGGTTTTATCCAAATTCGTTGCACAACCAAGGTAATTATTAATTTTTCTGTAAACAAACTTTGGATATAATTTCTTACCATTATTTAACAAAAAGAAATAATTAGAATCAAGTTCAATTTGCTTCCGCCCTGAACGATACGTATTTATCAAAACTGCCAATTCTGAACTGATTGGTATAATTCGTTCCTTTTGTCTTTTTCCGAAAACCTTGATACGGTCACCAGCGACGTTTTCATCCTTCAACTCAATTAACTCAGACAATCGAATTCCTGTTTGATAGAACATTTCAAAAATCAAACGATCCCTCACTCCGTCAAAATCATCTGAAAAAAGATCTTCAAGCTTTTCTGGTTTAAGTTCTGACTCCTTAGCGAATTGTGGCAAACGTTTTTCACTTTTAGGTCCTGTTACTTTTGCTAATGGATTGCCTGATACAACACCTTCCTTTTTCAACCATTTAAAATAAGTTCTCAATGAAGATAGTTTACGATTAATTGTCTTTCTACTAACTTCTTTTTCAAACAAATCTACAATCCATGTTCGAATTGAAGCGTGATTTATTTTATTCAATTCATCCCCCGCTTGACCATAAAAGAGAAAAAATTGCTCCACGTCATGATGATAGGCTACTGCTGTATGATCAGAATAGCGTTTCTCCACTCGTAAATAAGTGTCAAAATTATCGTGCATAAAAAAAGGAGCCATAGGCTCCTTAACGTTTTATTAAAACAAAAGTTTCAATTAAATTTCAGATTGAAGAAGGTGTTGCTTATAGACAGCACGTAATCTTTGTTGACGCTTTGTAATTGACGGCTTAACGAATTCCTTACGGCCTCTTAGCTGTTTCATCACATTCGTCTTATCGTACTTTTTCTTGTACTTCTTAAGAGCTCTTTCAATATTTTCTCCTTCTTTTACTGGAATTATCAACATATCTTGTAGTGTTATTTTTTTTCTAAATCGGGTTGCAAATATATAACTAATTTATTTAGCTGCAATAATTATTTTAAAATTTCTCTAGAAATTACAATTTTTTGAATTTCAGATGTTCCTTCGCCAATTGTCATCAATCTAGCATCTCGCAAAAACTTCTCCGCTGGGTACTCTCTTGTGTATCCATAACCACCCATAATTTGCATTGCCTCGTTTCCACAATGAACGGCTACTTCACTTGCATAATACTTTGCAAATGCACCCTCTTTCGTTAATCCTTTTTTGTTGTTCTTAAGGTAAGCTGCTTGAAAAGTTAGCAATTCTGCTGCTTCAACTTGAGTCGCCATATCTGCCAACTTAAATGCAATTGCTTGGAAATTAGAAATTGGACTACCAAACTGTTCTCGCTCCTTAGAATATTTTAAGGCAGCTTCATACGCTCCACGTGCGACTCCACAGCTTAGCGCTGCAATAGAAATACGCCCACCATCCAAGATTTGCATTGCTTGTTTAAAGCCCATTCCAACTTGACCGATAACTTGATTTTCAGGCACTCGTACATTGTCAAAAATCAATTCTGCTGTTTCGCTTGCACGAACACCAAATTTATCTTTAATTTTTACAGCTGAAAAGCCAGGAGTTCCTTTTTCAATAATGAATGCAGTGATGCCATTGCTATCTAATAATTCACCCGTTCTCACAAGCACAACCGCAACATCGCCAGACAAACCATGTGTAATCCAGTTTTTAGCACCGTTGATTACCCACTCGTTTCCTTCTTTAACTGCTGTAGTCTTCATGCGCATAGCATCAGATCCAGTATTTGGTTCAGTTAAACCCCATGCTCCGATCCAATCTCCAGATGCTAAAAGTGGCAAATACTTCTTTTTCTGTTCTTCCGTACCATGGTAATAAATATGTCCAGTACATAAAGAATTGTGAGCAGCAACACTCAAACCAACTCCACCGCAAACCTTACCAAGTTCCATAAGTGCAGTTGCATATTCAAAATAACCAAATCCTGACCCACCATATTCCTCTGGAATGTAAATTCCAAGCAATCCGAGTTCACCCATTTTTTTCATTGCTTCAACGGGGAAAATTTCGTCTTGATCCCATTTCATCATATTTGGACGGATTTCTTTTTCAGCGAAATCGCGCACCATTTGGGCAATCATTTTTTGGTTTTCGTTTAATTCAAAATTCATGTTAAGTTTGGTTGATTTTTAAAAGCCTACTAAATTAGTAATATTGTCTGAATAGTTTTTCAATTTTTCCTTCCCATCGAGAAAATCTAAGGTTACTAAAAAATCAAATCCAGCAATTACTCCCCCACACTTCGTAATTAATTCAGCCGCTGCTCCAGCTGATCCTCCGGTAGCCATTG
>JBIIKG010000083.1:0-11143 GCA_044233275.1 Crocinitomicaceae bacterium
AGAAGAAGTAATGTATCAAATTATTGGTGGATTAAGAGCTGGAATGGGCTATTGTGGCGCACCAACTATCGATAAGTTAAAAGGTGCTAAGTTTGTTCGAATTACGTCTGCTGGAATGCGTGAATCTCACCCACATGATGTAACTATTACGCGTGAAGCACCGAACTATAGCATTAAATAAAATATAAGGAGTAAAACATTTTTATCAATTAATATTCAATAAAAATAGAATTCACATGAAAAAGCAATTGTTAATCGTACTTAGTTTGATTTTGTCCGTTGGAGCATTGGCCCAAAAAGACCCAGTGCTTTTAGAAATTAATGGTAAACCAGTAACAAAATCTGAATTTTTACAAATTTACCTGAAGAACAATAATGATCCGAAATATGACAAGGTTTCGTTGGATGAATACCTAGAATTGTTCAAAAAATTTAAATTAAAAGTTGCAGAAGCGGAAGCACTTGGTTATGATACAATTCCAAAATTAAAAAAAGAACTTGACGGTTACCGCAAACAGCTTGCACTACCCTATTTAATTGATTCAGCAAAAAATGAAGCACTTGTCAAAGAAGCGTATGATCGAACAAAAAATGAGATTAGGGCTTCACATATCTTAATTCGTTTAGAATCTAATGCAAGTCCGGCGGATACCTTATCAGCATACAATCGTATCATGTCTTTGAAAAAACGAATTGAAAATGGTGAAGCATTCGAAAATGTTGCAAAAGGTAAAAATGGATCCGATGATCCCTCAGCTGCAAATAATGGCGGTGATGTTGGATTTTTCACTGCATTTCAAATGGTTTATCCTTTTGAAGACATGGCATATAACACTCCAGTAAATACTATTTCAGAACCATTCAGAACACGTTTTGGTTACCATATTTTAAAAGTGACTGATAAACGAGCTGCCCGCGGAACGATTAAAACTGCACATATTATGGTTGCTGTTTCAAAAGACGCTAGTAAAGATGATATTCAAGCAGCAGAAAAGAAAATAAATGAGTTACATGATAAACTAAAAGCTGGTGAAAATTTCGAAGCATTAGCTAGCGACCATTCAGATGATCCAAGTACAAGCAACAAAGGTGGTGTATTACCTCAATTTGGAACAGGAACAACAACGCGAATGGTTCCAGTTTTTGAAGATGCTGCATTCAACTTAAAAAATGATGGCGATTTTAGTATGCCTGTAAGAACAGAATATGGCTTTCATATCATTAAGCGTTTAGAGTGGAAAGATGTTCAAGCATTTGCGGAGATGAAGAAAGAACTTCAAGGTCGCGTAAACAAGGATGAGCGTTCTAAGAAAACACAAGATTCGTTTGTTGGTAAACTAAAAAATGAATACGGCTATAAAGACTATTCTAAAAAAGCATTAAAATGGTTTATCAAAAACATTGATTCAACATATTATGTTGGAAAATGGAATGCTGACAAATTAAAATCAAACAAACCAGTTTTCACATTAGGTAAGGAAAAATTCACGCAACAGCAATTTGCTGATTATATGGAGGTAAATTTTAGAAATGTGAGAAAAGACGATGCTAAAGTGGTGATTAAACAACAATTTTTAGCTTGGGAAAAAGAAGCAATTCTTGCATCTGAGGAAGGTAAATTAGCAGGAAAACATCCAGAATTCAAAGCATTAGTCAATGAATATCATGATGGAATTTTGTTATATGAAATCATGACTGATAAAGTTTGGAACAAGGCAATGAAAGACACCACTGGTTTGCGTGAATTCTTCAATTCAAACAGAAGCAAATATATGTGGGGAAATCGTGTTGATGCGGTTGTTTATGAATGTTTAAATATGGATATCGCGAATGAAGTAACAAAAATGTTAAAGAACGACACGATTAATTCAAAACATGTACTAGATAAAATCAACAAGGACAGTGAATTGAATTTGCGTGTAAGAACGAATAAATTTGACAAAGAATCCACTAGTTTCTTAAAAGGCAGAGACTTGAAAATCGGATTAAATAAAGCTTTTGATCTAGATGGAAAATTCTATATTATCAAAGTTTCTGAATTATTAGATCCTAAAGAAAAAGAATTTTCTGAAGCTAAAGGAGCTGCGACATCAGATTACCAGAATTTCCTTGAGAAAAACTGGTTAGAGGAACTAGCGAAAAAACACGCTATAAAAATTAATTACGACGTACTCTATTCTCTTGGTAAATAAGCGATATAACTACTTGAAACAGGCTGGCCTTTGCGTCAGCCTGTTTTGTTTATTAATACTTCCTTCTTGCACAGGGAAAGAAGAAATTGTTGCATCCGTAAACGAAATAGAACTCACCAAAAGTGACGCTAAAGTTCTAATGGATAATTTAGGTTATAATTCTAATAGCAAAACTGATTGGTCACTTTTTCTTGAAACATGGAGCACACAAGAAGCATTGCGTCAAGAATTGGAACAATCTAACCCTAATGCTTCAAGATTAATCAGTCTAAAAGCAGATGCATACAAAGGAGAATTGGCTAAATTCTATTTGGAAGAAAAAATGATTCTGTCTGAACTAGATTCTGTTGTTAGTGAAAAAGATATCGAACGTTATTTTGAAACCAATAAATCATCCTTCTCTTTGCAAGATTATCTCGTGACTGCTCTATATATTAAGATTCCTAAAGGTGTAAAAGTCGAGGATAAGATAAAAATAGCATTCCTGTTAAAAAATGATAAAGATTTAACGCAAGTCAATTCTTATGCTAAACTTTATGCTGAAAACTTTTATTTCGATGATGAACAGTGGATTTATTTTAATGAATTAACGAAGGACATTCCTTTAAAGCAATACAACATCGATAACATCGTTTTGAACCGAACTAAAACGTATTTTTCAGATGATGAATACACCTATTTTTTAAATATTATAGATTACCGCTTGAAAGACGAAGTGCCTCCACTTGAATTCTTAAAGCCTCAAATCAAAGAAATTATACTTTCAAAACGCGTGAACAATTTGAGAGAAAAACAGGAAAATAAATTGTTACAATCAATAAAAACCAAGCATGATATTAAAATTCATTACCATTAGTTTTTTATTCTTAGCTACGATTTCGTTCGCACAAGAAAGAAAAGTTGTTGACAAAATTGTTGCTCAAGTTGGTGACAATATTATCTTAATGTCAGATCTTGAGGCACAGAAATTACAAGCTATTCAAGCAGGAATGGCCGTTACGAAAGAAATGGATTGTACTGTTTTGGAAGAACTTATGTACAACGAATTATTGTTAAATCAAGCGAAATTAGATAGTATCGAAGTTTCGGATGAACAAGTTGATTCAGAAATGGAAAACCGGTTACGTGTTTTGGAAGAACAAATTGGAGGCAGAGAAAAGCTCGAACAATTCTATGGAAAATCAGTTACTCAAATCAAAGAAGAATTTAGACCAATTATTAAAGACCGTTTGCTTTCTCAGGAAATGGAACGTACCATTACTGCTGACATAACAGTAACTCCCAAAGAAGTAAGTGATTTCTTTTCAAAAATACCTAAAGACAGTATTCCACTTATCAATGCACAATTGAGCTTTCAACAAATAGTGCATTATCCTGAAATTACAAAAGCTGACAAAAAAAGAGCATTTGATCAACTCAGCGAAATTCGCAAGAATATTACAGGTGGAAAAAGTTTTGATACCCAAGCAAGAATTCACTCTATGGATCCAGGAAGTGCTGCACAAGGCGGAAAAATCACGGCATCAAGAGGAATGATGGTCCCACCTTTTGAAGCAGCTGTTTTCTCGCTTGAAGTCGGAGATATTTCAGATGTTTTCGAATCATCTTATGGATACCATATTGTTAAACTTCTTGATCGTAAAGGTGATGATTACGTATGTCAACATATTTTGATCATCCCAGAATACACCAATAATGCATTAGAATATTCAGCCTTGAAAATGGATTCATGCTATGCTTTATTAAAAGAAAACAAGATTACTTGGGATGATGCTGTTGCTCGATTTTCAAATGATGAAATGACTAAACAAAATAAGGGCATTATTACCAATCCAATTTCTGGTGAACAAACTTGGGACATGGAAGATCTGAACCAAGTGGATCAACAAATTTTCCTATTAACAGACAACATGGAAAAAGGTGATATTACGAATCCGAATCTGTATGTGGATATCTATGAACGTAAGCAAGGTATTCGAATTGTTCGCTTAATGGATCGTAAACCACAGCATCTTGCGAACTTAAAAGATGATTATGCATTAATTAAACGTGCAGCTGAAAACGATAAAAAACAACGGACAATAAACAATTGGATTCAAACAAAAATTGGAAATGCCTACGTGCGAATTGATGAATCATACCAAGATTGTCAATTTAGAAATCCATGGTTCACAAAATAGTTTGTTATATTTAGCCAGATTAAAAATTAACGCATGTCAGACACAGCTGAAATCAATCAATTAGTAGAACATTACAAGGAGTTGAAAAATGAAATCCACAAGGTAATCGTTGGACAAGACGATGTTGTGGATCAAGTACTTATTTCTATTTTCTCGAGAGGACATTGCCTATTAGTTGGTGTTCCAGGATTGGCCAAAACACTTTTGGTGAACACTATATCTCAAACACTGGGATTAAGTTTTAATAGAATTCAGTTTACACCCGATTTAATGCCATCGGATATCGTTGGTTCAGAAATCTTAGATGAAAATCGTAATTTCAAGTTCATCAAAGGACCATTGTTTTCAAATATTATTTTGGCGGATGAGATTAACCGTACTCCTCCAAAAACGCAATCTGCTTTGTTAGAAGCCATGCAAGAACGTTCAGTTACTGCTGCTGGTGTGAATTATAAATTACCTGCTCCTTTCTTCGTTTTGGCTACTCAAAACCCAATTGAACAAGAAGGAACCTATCCCCTTCCTGAAGCACAATTAGACCGTTTTATGTTTAATATTTGGGTAGATTATCCAAGTTATGTGGAAGAATTAGCAATTGTTAAAGCAACTACCTCAGATACGAAAATCGAATTAAGACACGTATTGACGGCTGAACAAATCATGAACTACCAAGAATTAATTCGTCGAATTCCAGTAGCAGATAATGTAATGGAATATGCGGTTAAATTAGTTGGTAAGACAAGATATAGTTCTGAATTTGCTCCTCAATTAACAAAAGATTTCATTTCATGGGGCGCTGGACCAAGAGCATCTCAATATTTAATTGTTGGCGCTAAATGTCACGCAGCATTGAGCGGACGATACTCGCCAGACATCGAAGATGTGAAAGCAGTGGCGAAACCAATTCTTCGACACCGTCTAGTTAGAAACTATCGCGCTGAAGCAGAAGGTTATTCAATGGATAAAATTATTGATAGTTTATTGTAAAACATTGATCATAAAAATTTGAAAACCATCCTTCTTTGATCGATGGTTTTTTAATTTATATTCTTCCGGTTACTCATTTTTGACCACCCCATTTTCCTCGACTTTTTTGTATATTTGGACTGCTTAATAAAATAACAATGGCTATTTCAAAGAAAGAATTAGAATTCAATATCAACGACGACCAAATGCGTCTTAAAATCTCTGCACTTGAACGCGAATTGGCTAAAATCGCCGAAGGTGGAGGACAAAAACGTGTAGACAAACTTCATGAAAGTGGTAAATTAACTGCACGGGAACGTATTGATTTGTTACTTGATCCGAATACCAATCGTGTTGAAATAGGAGCTATTGCTGGATATGGGATGTATAAAGAACATGGTGGTTGTCCTGCCGGAGGAGTTGTAATTGTTATAGGATATGTTTCAGGAAAGCAGTGTATCGTTGTAGCAAATGACGCAACGGTGAAAGCTGGTGCTTGGTTCCCTATTACTGGAAAGAAAAATCTAAGAGCACAGGAAATTGCAATGGAGAATCGTCTTCCGATCATTTATCTTGTAGATTCAGCAGGAGTATATTTACCGATGCAGGATGAAATTTTCCCAGATAAAGAGCATTTCGGACGTATTTTCAGAAACAATGCGGTAATGAGCTCAATGGGAATAGTTCAAATTGCAGCTGTTATGGGAAGTTGTGTTGCTGGTGGAGCCTATTTGCCTATTATGTCTGACGAATCTCTCATCGTAAATAAAACAGGGACTATCTTTCTGGCAGGTTCATATCTCGTAAAAGCAGCGATTGGTGAAAGTATCGATAACGAAACCTTGGGTGGAGCAACTACCCACACAGAAATATCTGGCGTTTGTGATTACAACGTTGAAAATGATCAAGAATGTCTACAAACCATTCGTAATTTGGTTGATAAAATAGGTTCATTTGAGAATGCTGGATTCGATCGTAAAGAATCGAAAGCTCCTTTGCTTGAACCGAAAACAGTTTATGGAATTCTTCCGGCTGATCGCTCAAAACCTTACGATACACGTGAACTTTTGAAAGCGATAGTTGATGATTCAGACTTTACGGAATACAAAGAAAACTACGGAAAAACTATTATTTGCGCCTATGCTCGAATTGATGGTTGGGCAGTTGGTATTGTAGCTAATCAAAGAGAATTGGTGAAAAATGCCAAAGGTGAAATGCAATTTGGTGGTGTAATTTATACCGACTCTGCTGACAAAGCGGCTCGTTTCATTATGAATTGTAATCAAAAAAATATTCCATTAGTTTTCCTTCAAGACGTTTCTGGTTTCATGGTAGGTTCTAAAAGTGAACATGCTGGAATCATTAAGGATGGTGCAAAAATGGTGAATGCAATGGCAAATTCAGTAGTTCCTAAATTCACAGTTGTTGTAGGAAATTCCTACGGCGCTGGTAATTATGCGATGTGTGGAAAAGCTTATGATCCGCGTTTAATCGTTGCTTGGCCAACTGCAGAAATTGCTGTAATGAGTGGCGCTGCGGCTGCGAAAACATTGTTGCAAATTGAAGTTGCATCCCTGAAATCAAAAGGCGAAGAAATCACTCCAGAAAGAGAAAAAGAATTGTTTGATACCATAAAAAATCGTTATGATGAGCAAATTTCCCCCTATTACGCTGCTAGTCGAATCTGGGTTGATGCAATTATAGACCCAGCAGATACACGTAAGGTAATCTCGATGGGAATTGAAATGGCCAATCATAAAAAAGCTGAAAAAGCCTATAATGTTGGCGTTTTACAAACATAATCTTAGATTTTTTCTAGTTAAGAATTGAATAACTGATATTAAAATAAAAAAGTATGCACCTTGAATGGCAAGTAAAACATTATCCTGAATTGTCAACGAATGAATTTCACGACATTATTGCACTTCGTTTGAAGGCTTTTGTTGTGGAACAAAACTGCTCATATTTAGACTTGGATGGTAAAGACAAAAAATGCTATCATGTAATTTGTAGAGATGGTTTTGGAAATGTTGTGGCGACGGCAAGAATTGTTCCTCCCGGACTGTCCTATCCTGAAGTAGCAATTGGAAGGGTTGTTCTTGATCAATCAATCCGAGGAAATGGTATCGGACATGATTTAATGAAACAAGCTATGAAATTTGCTGCGGAAGAATTTGGAAATGTTCCAATTCGTATTTCAGCGCAAAAGCACCTTGAAAACTACTATCAACATCATGGCTTCGAAAGTACGGGCAAAGAATACCTAGAAGACGAAATACCTCATGTTGAAATGCTTTATACTCCAAGTAATTAATAATTCGATGAAAAAAATATTAACAATAACATTACTTGCTGCTACAATTGTTGCTTGTAAAAATTCGAAAACAGAGACAGCTAAAAGTGTATCAGAATCCACAAAAGAAACACCTAATACGAATCCATCAACTAAATTGACGACAATAGATATGTCATATCTTTCGAACTCAATTAAACCACAGGATGACTTTTTCATGTTTTCAAATGAAGAATGGATTAAATCCAACCCTGTACCTCCATCGGAGTCAAGATGGGGAAGTTTTAATGAATTAGAGAAGAACAATAAAGAAAAACTAATCGCCATCTTAAAAAATGCATCTAGAGCAAATGCTCAAAAAGGCAGTGACCAACAAATACTTGGAGATTATTTTTCTTCTTATATGAATATGGAGTCACGTGAAAAATTAGGCCAATTAGCACTTAACAATGAATTGAAAAAGATTGAAGCAATTAGTTCCAAAGAAGAATTAGTTAATATAATTGCGAACAATCATATTCATGGGATTTCTGGTTTTTTTAGCTTCGGTGTTGGTCAAGATTTAAAAAATGTTGATAATAACATCTCTTATTTATCACAAGGAGGAATTAGTTTACCTAATAAAGAATACTACGTTGATTCTAAAAAAGAAAAGATTTTATCTTCTTTTGTTCAGTACATGACGGAACTTTATGTATTGGCTGGCTATTCTCCCGAGAAAGCTACTAGCGCTACTAAAAGAGTCATAGGCATAGAGGAAAATATTGCTAAAAGTATGTTTGCTCCAGCCGAAATGCGTTTGCCAGAAAAAACATATAATAAGAAAAGTCTAGAAGAAGTTAAAGAACTTTTTGGGAAATTTGATTTTGAAAAATACCTTGTTTCTATCGGAAGTCAATCTGTTGATTCATTAATTGTTGGCAATCCCGATTTCATTATAAATGTTTCTGAACTAATTGCATCAAAACCTTTAACTGATTTAAAAGAATACCTCTCATGGCATGTTCTAAATAACTATGCAGGTGATATGGGAATGGCTTTCGTTGAAAAACGTTTCGAGTTCTATGGCAAAGTATTAAGCGGCAAAACCGAAATGAAACCACTACATGAAAATGCAATTGATGAAATAACAAATATGGAATTCGGTGAATTACTTGGTAAAGCATTCGTAGAAAAATACTTTTCTCAAAAATCTCAAAATAGAGTAAATGAAATGGTTGACAATTTACTTATTGTTTTCCAAGAACGGATAAATGGTCTCGATTGGATGTCAAAAGAAACAAAAATTGAAGCATTAAATAAATTAAATTCAATCGGAAGAAAACTTGGTTTTCCAAGTAAATGGGAAGATTATTCAAGTCTTGCATTCACTCCTAATAATTATATCGAAAACGTGAAAGAAATAAACCGTTTTTCTCATTACAAAAATTTGAAAGAATTGAATCAACCCGTCGATAAAGAAAAATGGGGAATGCCTGCACACATGGTAAATGCATATTACCATCCGCTTTTAAATGAGATTGCTTTTCCTGCTGGAATCATGCAAGCACCGTTTTTTGATGAAAATGCAGAAGATGCTGTAAACTATGGTAGAATTGGAATGGTTATCGGTCACGAATTCACGCATGGATTTGACGATATGGGTTCTAAATTCGCAGCAGATGGATCATTTAAAAATTGGTGGTCAGAAAGTGATCGTAAATTATTTGAGGAAAAAACAACGATTTTAGGAGAAACATTTTCTTCCTTCTGCCCTATTGAAGGTCATTGTGTAAATCCTGACTTGACGATGGGTGAAAACATTGCAGATCTTGGTGGATTGACTTTAGCTTATTATGCTTATTTAAAAACGGCAGAATATAAACAAAATGAAATCCGTGAAGGATTCACTCCTGCTCAACGTTTCTTTATTGCCTATGCACAGCTTTGGAAAATTAATTACACAGAGGAAGAAATGAAGAATAGAATTGCAAATGACCCTCATTCTCCCGGAATGTATAGAGTAAATGGTCCTCTCAAAAATTGCCCTGAATTCTTTGAAGCATTCAAAGTTAAAGAAGGTGACAAAATGAGAAATCCAGATAAAAAGATTGCGAAAATATGGTAAAATGAAAAATCCCTCTTCGGAGGGATTTTTTTTTAATTCAAATGAACAAGGAGTCGTTCCTTTTTCAATTTCTTAACCTGTGTCGATTTGCTATAATTGAGAATCGCATGTAAGGTTGAAAGACTTGGTCCGTTTTTTAACTCAAGGACCGTGTTTGAGGTTTGTTCTTGGTATTTTTTCAACATAGGCGAATGTTTTCTTTTTGAGTTCCTTTCTATAACGCTTCGTTTTTCTGAATATTATATTCACTTTAATAATTCGTCTCAAGATGATAAAGTAAAGCCTATAACTGTTCGATACAGATTATTATTTTTAATTTTACACAAAACAATTTTTCAATAATATGATTATTAACGATCTTACTGTAGTTTCAGTGAACTACAAACTTTCCAACCATGTCACGGGAGAAAAAATCGAAGAAACAACAACGGAAAATCCAATGGTTTTTTTATTTGGAGTTGGTTCAATTATTCCTGATTTTGAAGAAAATCTTCGTGGTAAAAAGGCTGGAGACAGCTTTGAGTTCTCAATCACATCTGAAAAGGCTTACGGTGAAGCAAATGACGATATGATTGCAATGATCCCATTGAATGTTTTCTTTGATGAAGAAGGGAAATTAGACGATGCTGCATTTACTGTAGGTGCTTTTGTCCCAATGTCTGATAGCGAAGGGAATCACTTACGAGGAAGAATCCTTGAAAAAACAGATGAATTCATTAAAATGGACTTCAATCACCCATTATCTGGTACTGATTTACATTTTTCAGGAGAAATATTAGCTGTTCGTGAGGCATCTCAAGAAGAAATAGATCATGGTCACGTTCATGGTGAAGGAGGACACCACCATTAAAAAATAAGCAATAAAAAAAGCGACTTTCAATGAAAGTCGCTTTTTTTTTGGCCATATTTTTATGAACGATCTGCTTCGTAAAGCACTTTAGTGTAATGTTTTAATGAACGTAAAACCAAAGAAATCATCAAGGCTATTCCTACGATTATACCATGTTCCAATTTCCATTGAACTTCTCCTGAGGTAAACCAATCACGCAAAAATGCAACGAACACAAACCCAATGATTGTTGCTGAAATTCCAGAGTACTCTCTTCTCAAAATCGTTTTCATCGAAAATGGAATAGATGTTTTCTCATGGTTTTTAAAGCTTGGCCAAAAAGCTGGTACTTTAAGCGACCAGTTCAAGTAATCATCTCCAAATTTCTTTTCCAAAAAACGCTCTTCGGCGAACATAATTCGCTCATAATACAACCAGAACAACAAAGAAACAACAAGTATAAACCAAATATTGTATGTGTACATTACGATACCAATCCACATGAAGAAATTCCCCAAATAAAGTGGATGACGAACAGTCGAATAAATTCCTTTCGTATTAAGTGCGTCTGCTACT
>JBIIKG010000165.1:0-6234 GCA_044233275.1 Crocinitomicaceae bacterium
CTCGTGTGTTTACTGCTCGTACCAATTGCAATAGCTCGGATTACTTGACCTGCGACTGAAAAAATAGCACAAGTTATCAACAATAGCAGATCAAGCGTTGAATTGTCATTAAAACAATGATAATCAGTAAAGTAAACAGTCGGTATAGATAATAAAAATAATACTACTGGTATCTGACCTCTGTATTTGAACAGGATATTACCATTTTTTTCAAGAGAATGAATAAGAGCCATTTAAAAGAATTATGTAACTTGCGTGTTTTAGTCGCGAAGTTAATATAATTGATGGTTATTATGACCGAGAAAGTGAAAATTGAATTGGAGTACTTGCTAAAAACATCACCAAAAGTGTTGGAGAGTATGCTTTGTACACCAAGTGGATTGAGTGAATGGTTTGCAGATGACGTAGATATAGAAGATGATATATTTACGTTCAAATGGGATGGTAGTGAAGAAAAAGCACGACTTATTTCTAAAAAAAATGGATCCAAAGCTCGTTTTCAATGGCTTCATGACGAAGAAGAAGGAAATGATTCTTACTTCGAAATGAGAATTGACATAGATGCCATTACAAAAGATGTCGTAATGCAAGTTACTGACTTCGCGGATGATGAAGATGAAACTGAAGAGGTTCGTATGATGTGGGATCAATCGATAAGTGATTTAAAAAGAGTTTTAGGAGCCTAAATTGCTCATTTTTTCTCCCTATTTGAATATAATACTTCTTTCGTTTCTGCGTTTTATCTCTACTTTTGCAGCTAATTATCAATTCATTTGAAACGACTTTACGTTTTTAGCATACGTTCTTTTATCGGTCCATTCCTTGTGACCCTTGCTATTTCTATGTTCATGCTAATCATGCAGTTCTTTTGGAAATACTTGGATGACTTAATGGGTAAAGGACTGAGCACACTTGTTATTTTAGAGTTACTTTTCTATATTTCTGCTAGTTTAATTCCTTTGGCTTTGCCGTTAGCGATTCTATTATCGTCAATTATGACTTTTGGAAATCTAGCTGAAAACAACGAATTAACGGCATTAAAATCAAGTGGACTTTCACTTTATCGAATAATGAAACCACTTACCGTTGTTGTTTTCATTATCGCTTTTTTTACTTTTTACTTTGCCAATTATGTCATACCCGTTGCGAACCTAAAGTGGCATTCATTAATTTATGATATTCAAAATACCAAAATTTCTTCGATCATTACTCCAGGTGTTTATTCAAATGAATTAGATGGTTATTCGATTAAAGTAGATAAAGGAACAGACGATGCTTTTTCGGGAATCCTCATTCACGACCATACATCACCAGAAGTTTTAAAGACAATACGCGCTGAAAAGGGTAGGATTTATAAATCTGAGAATGGAAAATACTTGTTTTTTGAATTAAAAGGTGGATATGTAACGGAGGAATTAGCAACTCAATCACCAAGTTTTTTGCCTGATGGTCAAATACACCCATCCAAAAACAGCAGTCGACCTTCAAGAAGAACTTCTTTCGAGCAAGCAACATACAAAATCGATCTTTCAGGCTTTTCGCTCAATCGATCTCAAGAAGATTTATTCAAAGACAAGCATGAAATGCTCAATGTATTTCAAATTTATCATGAATTAGATTCAGTAAAAAAGAATGCAAAAGGAATTCAGGATAACTTTTTAGTTAGTATTAAATCCGATCACGCCTACTTCGAATCCATTCATTTCAAAGAAATTGAACAAGAGGATAAGAACATTCAAACGAATTTAGACTCAGTTCCAAAATTGATAGAATTCAACAAATTATCGAATGAAGAAAGACTCGCTGCAATTTACCATACACAATCAAAACTGAGACGTATTAATCAGAATTTAACGGGTCAAGCCGACTACCTCAAAGGTATTAATATGGATTTAGATGGTTATTGGATTGAATTTCATCGGAAGTTTGCTCTGACATACGCCATAATTGTCTTGTTCTTTCTTGGTGCACCGTTAGGAGCCATTGTTAAAAAAGGGGGATTTGGGGCGCCTGTTGTTATTGCCTCACTCCTATTCATGGTGTATTTTGTATTGATAAGTGTTGGTGATAGCTTGGCAAGTTCAGGTGTTGTTTCACCGTTTGTAGGCATGTGGTTTGCCTCAGTGGTTTTAACACCTGTTGCATTTATACTTATGAGAAGCGCAGCAAATGACTCTCCAGTTGTTGATAAAGAAGCTTGGCTTAAATTTTTCAAACGATTCAAACGTAAAAATGCGCGTTCTCTATCTCACAAATAAGCCTATCTATCCGCTAGTTGATGGAGGATGTAAAGCCATGGAAAGTTTTCTTTCCTGCTTATTGGAAAATCAATGGGAAATAGAACATCTTTGTATTTCAACGGAAAAACATCCCTTTTCTTTACCTGCTTATCCACCTGAACTTCAACAAAAAATTGCAATTAATTCGATTTTTGTTTCTACAAAAATAAAATTCAACAAAGCCTTTCTAGCATTAGTAAAAGGTGAATCTTATTCCATGAATCGTTTTCAATCCATTCAGATTACCCGCAAAATACAGCATTTAATAGAAAAGAAACCATTTGACCTTGTCATATTAGACAGTTTATATTCCACAGGAAGTTTGGATTTTTTAAAACGCCAATCCAATCTCAAAATTATTGTTAGAACCCACAATGTTGAACATAAATTATGGGAAGAAAAATCTATTAGAAGCACTAATCCATTTAAAAAATGGTATTTATCAACTCTAGCAAAGCAGCTGAAGAAATACGAAATTGAAACCTTACAAAGAGTAAACGGAATCGCAACAATAAGCGAGCAAGATCAAAGTGATTTTGAACAAATGGATATTCAGTCACCTATTTGCACCATTCCAGTTGCCATGCCGAATTTAGAAAAGCGAATCGATTACAGACCCAATACATTTTTTTTTATTGGCAGCATGAATTGGGAACCTAATAAAGAGGCTGTTCAGCTCTTGCTTTATACCATATTCCCTCTGATACAAAGAGAAATTCCAAACGCCCAACTTATTTTAGCTGGATCTTTTATGCCTCAAGATTTATTAGCGCATCAACAAGATGGTGTGAAAATTATAGGTTTTGTAGACGATTTAACCCTTTTTTTTAATAGCAACGGTATTCTTTTATCTCCCATTCAATCGGGATCTGGTGTGCGTGTTAAATTAATTGAAGCGATGAATATGGGTCTGCCCATTATTTCAACTTCCAAAGGAGCAGAAGGTATTCTTCATGAAGGACAACTAATAATCGAAGATAATCCAAATAATTTCGCTCAAAAAGCTGTACAATTGTATCATGATAGTGAGTTAAGAGCGCAATTAGGCTCCAATGCAGCTGATTATGCTGCTAAGAACTACTCAACAAAATCTATTGCAAGAACCATACGTGAGTTTGTCGAAACATTATAAGCCAAAATTAGCGGTCATTCTTTCCCGCTTTCCTTTTCCGCTCGAGAAAGGAGACAAATTGCGCGCATATTATCAAATCAAAGAACTTTCTAAACAGTATAAAATAACCCTTTTTGCTATTACCGAAAATCAGGTTAAACCTTCTGATTATGAAGAATTAGCTGAACTTTGTGAAAACATTCACATTTACCAATTAAATCGCTTTGAAATGCTGTTCCAATTAGCGAATTGTGTTTTTAATGACAATCCGTTTCAAGTGGGTTATTTTAAGTCTAACAAAGCAAAAAGAGACATTTCCAAGCACTTACATGAATTAAAACCAGACCATATATACTGCCAATTAATCCGCGCTGCAGAATTTGTGAAGGATTATCATTATTGTGCAAAGACATTGGATTATATGGATGCGTTTTCTGCTGGTATAGAACGTAGAATTAGTAAAGTACCTTTCTATAAGAAATGGATTTTCAAATCAGAAGCGGCGCGATTAAAGCGGTATGAGCGTAAAATATTTGATTATTTTGAGCATAAAACAATCATAAGTGAACAAGACCGTGAATTAATAATGCATCCAAACAGAAAGGAAATAATCTGTATTCCAAATGGAATTGATGCTTCATTTTTAAATTATAAATCAGAAGAAACATCACACGATTTGGTTTTCATCGGAAACATGAGTTATCCACCAAATGTTGAAGCGGTCGAATACATTTCTGATTTATTGAATGACTTACCTGAGACCACCTGTTTAATTGCTGGTGCGAATCCGAATCCAACGGTCAAGAAAATTTGTGCGCAAAATAAACAAATCGAAATGAGAGGCTGGGTGAAAGATATTCGGACTGCCTATTGTGATGGAAAAATATTTATCGCACCAATGATGATTGGTACAGGAATGCAAAACAAATTACTAGAAGCGATGGCACTTGGAATCCCATGTATTACTACCTCACTCGCGAATAATGCAATAAAAGCTGAACACATGAATTCCATAATCGTTGCAGATAGCAAAGAAGCCTTTATTCGCTCTATTCAACTTCTTCTTAACAACACGGAGTTGTATCAAATGATAGCTCGAAATGCAAAAGATTTTGTTCAAAATTCTTATTCTTGGGAAGAATCAACTCGGCACTTGATTGAACACTGTTTACAGCGCGATTAACATTCTTTTTACACCTAATACGATGCTGAAAAAATAGTGCATTCTTATTTTTATTTCTCAATACTTTTTGTATCTTCACTTGACAAACTAACTGTTCATTTATGAAAGCAAACCATTCATCGGTTTTTCTTGAAGTGATCGAGAAGCTTTCGAAATCGACTTCTATTTCAGAAGGAGACCAAAAGGGTATTGCAAAAAATATTCTAGAAAAATCAACTGAATTGTTAAAAATTCCGCGTGCGAACGCATGGTTAATGAATGAGGATCAAACTGAAATGTCTTGTTTGATGAGTTATATTGCATCAACGAATACATTTCAATTAGAATCGAGTCTCAAACGTTCGGAACTACCCATATACTTTGAACATATCAGTAAGAATGATATTATCATTTCTGTAGACGCGCAAAATGAAAAATTCAATCAAGAGTTACGCGAAGCTTATTTAATTCCGTTTGATATACAATCAATGATGGAAGTCCCAATCATCTCAGGCGGTAGATTAAAAGGAATCGTTTGTTTTGAGCATACTTCCTCTAAACGAGAATGGACAACTGATGAGCAACATTTTGCCATTGCTTTGGCACAATTGCTTACAATCACCATTGAAACAAATGCTAAAAACACTTATCGTACAGAATTAGAAAAAGCACTTAAAGTAAAATCACTCCTTATTTCAGAAATTAATCATAGGGTGAAAAATAATTTGGCGATAATTACAGCATTTATCAGGAGTGAATCGGAGCGAGCTAAGGATGATTATCATAAACGACTGTTTGACAGTATTCTTTCCAAAACTTATTCCCTCGCAAGCTTGCAAGAAGAATTATATAGATCTGCCAATTATCAAGAACTGAATTTTAATAAATACATCGAGCAATTAGCAAATAATATGAATCGAACGTTTGGTTCGAATCTAAAGGTTAAGATTATTTTTCATTCAACCGAAACCTTTTTTTTTGAAGTGGATATTGCAATGCCCATTGCATTAATTTGCAGTGAAATACTTAACAATTGTTTCAAATATGCTTTCCAACAAGACGGGGTAAACCAAATAAGTATATTTCTGGGAAAAGATCAGAATGGCAAAACGTTTTTAAGTATCGAGGATAATGGTAGTGGCTTACCTGAAAATTATTTAACAAGAGGCACTGGCTTTGAATTGATGAAAGGTCTTGCCGAACAAATAGATGCTCAATTAGAATGTTTAACGAGCTCAACAGGAACTCAAATATCATTGAAATTTTAACATACTGCTATGCCTTTTAATCGACTCAATCATTCAATTCTTGGAGCAATTAGACCGCGTTTCATGTTGAAAATCAACATGGATCCTGAAGAATCTATCCAACATATTTTAAAATCTTTGGAAAAAGAAAAAACGGTAACTGGTGCTCGATTCAAACAAACAATTTTCATCAAAATTCCGAGTTGGTTGCAACACTACTGGTCACCAGAAATGACTGTGCGCATAGAAAAAAGTCAATTTACTGAGGATGTAATAGTGAATTGCCTGATTGGACCGCGTCAATCTGTTTGGGCAATGTTTGCGCTAATTTATGCTGCGATATTGTTAGCTACAAGTTTTGGTGGTATGTTTGGAATTGTGCAATATTCAGTGGAAGGATTCAGTTATTTTATTTGGTTAATTCCAATCGGCATA
>JBIIKG010000184.1:0-5619 GCA_044233275.1 Crocinitomicaceae bacterium
GGATCAAATCTTATTGGTTAAACCAACAAGTGAGAAGGATAGAGTTCTTTTTGAATCATTCAGAAATGCTTTTCTAACACTGAGTGTCAAGGGTACTCGACCAAAATTAATTGAAACGACACCAGATAATTATTTAACGTTCTTGAAGCGTGGAATGAATACGGCTATTGTTTATCCAACAACCGAAAAGTCAGCTATTATGAAATTTCACAATAATTCAAATGTGGAAATTGCAAAACACAGTAATTCATCATATTGGGTATATGGTACAAAAGAATGGATCAATTTTGAAGATGTAGCGATCTACAATGCGAATTATAGTTTTGCATATCCAAGTGCGAATGACTTTACTTATGACTCTGAAAAAGTTAAGCAACTGCACCGATCGTTTAGATCAGAGTTTAGAGCCGATATGTCTAAAATGGCCGTTCAAGGATTTGATGTTGTTTATTTCTTTACAGCTAATATGTTACTAGGAAAGAAAAATTTAACTGTAGTAATGAATGATTTTGAAATGATTCAATCGGGAACGGGAAATGGTTTTGAAAATACCCGTTGTTTCATCATGCGTCAAGAAAATGGCGTTTTTATGCCAGTTGAAAAATGAATAAAGAGGTAATTGCTGATAGATTTCGTAGTTTACAAGCTTTTATTACCGAGCGACTTGAAAAAATTGATGGAACAAGCTTGTTTCAGGAAGATTTATGGTCGCGTGAAGCTGGTGGAGGAGGCAGAACGAGAACTATCAAAGAGGGAGGGATAATTGAAAAGGGTGGAGTCGCTTTTTCAGAAGTGTTTGGAGAAGTTTCAGACGTCATGAAACGACAAATGGGATTAGATGGTGAATCTTTCTTTGCTACTGGAGTCTCAATTGTCTTACATCCCAAAAGCCCACATATTCCGATCATTCATATGAATGTCCGCTATTTTGAATTAGACAATGGTACGTATTGGTTTGGCGGAGGTATTGATTTGACACCGCATTACATTGTACCTTCCCAAGCTGCTGCATTTCATCTTTCTTTAAAAGGAATTTGTGATCAATATGATAACCAATTTTATCCAAAATTTAAGAATTGGGCTGATGATTATTTCTTCATTCCTCATCGCAATGAAACAAGAGGGGTTGGTGGAATATTCTTCGATCATCTAGATACAACATGTGGTTTGACAAAAGAGCAGATTCTCCAATTTTGTATTGACTTAGGTGAAGCTTTTGCATCAATTTACGAATACCAAGTTGAAAAAGGAAAGCTTTTAGAAGTCGATTCTAATCAATTGAGATGGAGGAATCTACGTCGAGGTAGATATGTTGAGTTTAATCTTGTGAATGATCGAGGCACCAAGTTCGGGCTTGTTTCTGGAGGAAGAACGGAATCGATACTTTTGAGTATGCCTCCTGAAGCAAATTGGGAATATAATTTAGTACCACTTGAGGATTCAAAAGAAGCATTTACTTTGCTAAATTTAAAGAAAGGTATCAATTGGATCTAAACATTATTATCCCTTTTTTAATCTACCATATTAAGAATCTGAATGTTTTTAGGGAGAGATGTTTTTAAATGGATTGAAAGATAGTCTATATTTCAGTCCTATTATTTTTAATAATCAAGAGTTACACATAAATATTCATCGATAAGCCTCTTTTAAATAATTAGCTATTCTAAATGGCAACTCTGCAGT
Source organism: Crocinitomicaceae bacterium (assembly GCA_044233275.1). Taxonomy (GTDB): domain Bacteria; phylum Bacteroidota; class Bacteroidia; order Flavobacteriales_D; family Crocinitomicaceae; genus M0103. The sequence goes on from JBIIKG010000184.1 coordinate 1,684, forward strand.
TTTCGGCTTCGTTTAATGGTTAAATTAGTTCACACTAGACCTCGGTTGACCTAAATTAATGGAATTAAACTTCTCACTATGATTACATATTTATTGAATAGAGTCAAATTTTCTAATGTCAATCTAACGCTTTCAATTTTCTTTTCTCTTTTTAGTTTATTTCTTTTTTCCCAAACGACTGTCAATTTTAATTATACCGGTTCAACTCAAACTTGGGTAGTTCCGCCTTGTGTTACAAGTATTTCAATTACTGCTGCAGGCGGTGATGGTGGAGGAAGCGCAGGTGGTAACGGTGCAGTAGTAACAGGAACAGTAAATGTTACCCCTGGACAAACTTTACAAATCTCTGTTGGAGGCTCTGGATCAACTGGTGCTGGATCAGGAGGATTCGGTGGTGGCGGAACAGGTATAGGCGCTAATTCAGGTGCCAATGCTTCAGGAGGTGGAGGTGGAGCAACATCCATATCAGTCTCACCTTTTGCCTTAGCCAATCGAATCGTTGTCGCTGGTGGTGGCGGTGGAATGGGAGGAGGAACTACGGATGCCGCTGGTGGTGCTGGAGGATGTGGGACAGGAACAACTGGAGTAGCATCTTTTGGAGGTGGAGGAACCGGAGGAACTCAATTCTCTGGAGGTACTGGTGGTAACCCATGGGGAAGCGGAAATAACGGCGCAAGTGGTTCATTGGGTATTGGTGCTGCAGGTGCAACTGACAATTGTAATAATAATTCTCCGGGTGGTGGAGGTGGAGGTGGCTACTATGGCGGCGGTAGTGGAGGCGCTGACTGTTATGCAATTGCTCCGTATGGTGGCGGAGGCGGAGGTGGCGGTTCAAGCCTTGTGCCTGCAGCTGGTGGTGGTTGTAGTCCAGGAACGAATAATGGTCCAGGATATTTAATAATTACCTATACAACAAGTGCTGTTGCAGGAACCGCAACGAATACGGGACCATATTGTGTTGGTTCGACAGTACAGTTAAATGGAACGGGCGGAGGTACTTATGCATGGACTGGGCCAAATGGTTTTACTTCTTCTATTCAAAATCCTACAATACCATCTGCTACAATGGCTGCTGCCGGGGTATATAATTTAACAGCTACAAATGCGGGATGTGTCTCAACGGCCTCAACTACAGTTGTAATGAATGCTCTTCCTATTGTGAATGCTGGGGCTGCTCAAACGATTTGCGCTGGTACTTCTGTAACACTAGCTGCGACAGGAGCTACAACCTATTCATGGAACAACGGAGTAACGCAAAATGTAGCTTTTACACCTTTGGCAACGACTACTTATACAGTGACGGGAACCACAGCGGGTTGCACAAGTACATCAACTGTCTCTATAACTGTTAACCCAATTCCACCTGTTAATGCTGGAGCACCTCAAACAATTTGTATTGGTTTTCCAGTTACCTTATCGGCTTCTGGAGCAACAACTTATTCATGGGACAATGGTGTTACTCAAGACATTCCTTTTTATCCGCTTAGTACTAATACTTATACTGTTACGGGGACTTCATTAGGTTGCACAAATACAAGTAATGTTACGGTTACAGTGAATCCGCTTCCAACAGTAGATGCTGGTTCAGATATTACAATTTGTGATGGTGGATCTGTAACCTTGAATGGAAACGGAGCTAATACTTATACTTGGTCAAACGGAGAGGTGAATGGAGTTTCATTTGTGCCAACAATCGGTGCTGGTTCAATAACTGTTTCAGGTACAGATGTTAATGGTTGTATCAATTCAGATCAATTATCATTGACCGTAAACCCTAATCCAACCCCATTAATCATAGGTCCTGGTTCATATTGTTCTGGAGCAATTGCTACATTAGCTGCAGATCAAGTTTACACAACTTATTTGTGGAACAATGGATCAACAAATTCGTCCATCGACGTGGTTGAATCAGACGGACCTTCAACATTAAGTGTTACCAATTCATTTGGATGTCAAGGTACTTCTCCTGCTTTCTCGGTTGTTGAAAACCCTGTTATTGTTTATAATTCTAGTATTGCTATTTGTCAAGGTCAATCGGCAACAATTCATGGGCTTACTCAAACGCTTGCAGGAACGTATTCTCAAACTTTTACTGCAGCGAATGGCTGTGATAGTTTGTCAAATGTTACGTTGACCTTGAATTCACTACCGATAATTAATGCCGGTACTGATGTGATAGTTTGTCAAGGCAGCAGTGTAACACTAAATGCAAATGGAGCAAATACATATAGTTGGGATAATAGTGTTATTAATAATGTTGCTTTTACACCGAATGTTGGTTCTACAGTTTATACGGTGACAGGGACAAACATAAATGGATGTGTTAATTCTGATGATTTAATCGTCTTGGTAAATCCAACTCCTTCAGTTAATGCAGGAAATGATGTTTCAATTTGCATTGGAAATTCTGTTATTTTAAATGGGGCGGGTGCGAATTCTTATTCATGGGACAATGGCGTAACAGATGGTATCTCGTTTATTCCTTCAACACCGGGAATTACCACATATACAGTTACGGGTACTTCCACATCTGGATGTTTAGATTCCGACCAAATCATTGTTACTGTGAATGCATTACCCAATGTCAATGCAGGAAATGATCAAGTTGTGTGTGAAGGCAATTCAATTGTCTTAACAGGTTCAGGAGCTGCGACTTATTCTTGGAGCGGAGGTGTGAATAATGGAGTTCAATTTGTCCCAACATTAGGAAGTACAAACTTTTCTGTTGTTGGTACTTCGGCGGCAGGCTGCACTGCCTCAGATCAAGTGAATATTGTCGTAAATCCTAATCCAATTGTGACCTTCACTTCTGATTTAACAACCGGTTGCGCTCCACTTTCTGTGAATTTAGCAAATACAACATTAAATTCAAGTAATTGTACTTGGACACTGAGCAATGGTTTGACATTTACAAACTGTGGAAGTGTTCCAGTAACTTTTTCACAAGCTGGTTGCTATGATGTAGCATTAACAACAACAAACTCAAATGGATGTACATCTTCTTTAGTAATTCCTTCATTTATTTGTGTGCAAGCTCAACCGAACGCTGAATTTATAGCTTCCCCCAATCCAGTTACGACAGACAATACCCTTGTAAATTTCACGAATGAAAGTTCAGGTGCAGATTCGTATAGTTGGAATTTTGGCGACGATACTGCATTGTCCACACAGACTGATCCTTTTCATGTTTTTCCAGATAATAGTGAGGCAAACTATATGGTTACCTTAATTGCCTCGACAACGTTCGGTTGCATAGACTCAGCAATGGCTATTATTGAAGTTCAAGAAGGTTTGTTGTATTATATTCCAAACACATTTACTCCAGATGGAGATTTATTTAATCAAACATTTAAGCCGATTTTCACTTCTGGATTTGACCCTTTTGATTATACGTTATTGATTTATAATAGATGGGGAGAGATTGTTTTTGAATCGCGAAATCCTGAAATTGGTTGGGATGGAACCTATGGTGGAAATAGCGAAATTGGTTTGTGTCAAGAGGGTGTTTTCACATGGAAAATTGAATTCAAAACAATTCGGAATGATGAACGAAAAATGATAGTTGGTCATGTGAATTTATTGCGCTAAGAAAGCAAGAAAGTAGATGTTTTAGTTTTGTTTTTTATTTTGAATGCTTTAGGTTTGTTAAAATGGTTTCATTTGCGTTTTTATTTATTTAACAAAGCAACCAATTGAGTCTATTTTTCGTATTAGAGTCGTACACTTTTAAGACAAGCAGATTTTGAAAAATTTATTTTTACTATTTTTTCTCTTCATTTCAATTTTTTCTTTTGGACAAACTCCAATTTCATTTTCAGCAGCAAACAACAATCAGACGATTTCAACTTGTTTTGGTTTTATAATTGACTCAGGAGGGCAGGGTGGAACTGGTTATTCAAATAATGAAAATACGACAATAACACTTTGTCCTGATCC
>JBIIKG010000185.1:0-5610 GCA_044233275.1 Crocinitomicaceae bacterium
CCATCGCGGATATCTAAAAAATGGCAAACATTTCAACAACAAAAAACTTCATCCAGAATACAATTCAATGATTGCATTTGCACCGAAAGACTCCATTTATTGCAATTTTGATATCCTTGATTTGGAATGTGAAAATTGGGCTGAAGTATGCGACCAATATGCATGTTATGCACAAGGAATGCGAATGATTGATTGCAATGGAGAAGCAATGGGATGGAATAAGAAAAATCAATCATGCAGTATGTTGGTTGCAGCGAAAGATGCTAAAGGAAGAATCTGGTTCATTTTTTCTAGATCTCCTTATTCACATAATCAAATGATTTCTTTTATGGGTACTTTCAAAGAAGATTTGAGAAATGCAATTTACCTTGAAGGTGGTCCAGAAACTAGCCTATATATTGACCTAATTGATATTCGTATTGAAAAAATAGGCAGTTATGTTTCTCAAACGTATCCAACTGATGACAATAATAATTTCTGGGAATTACCCAATATTATTGGGATCAAAGTAAATTAAACAAGCCTTATAATTGAATGGTCATTCCATCGTATGCGACAAATACATTGGGAGGCAATGACGCTTCAATTTCTTGGTGTTTCCCAAACATGTGAGAAACATGGGTCAAATAAGCCCGCTGTGGATTTATTTCAGCTATAAAGGCCAATGCTTCTTCCAAATTGAAATGTGACAGATGCTCGGAGCGATGCAGAGCATTAACAATTAGTATTTTCGTGCCTTTTACCTTTTCTTTTTCTTTCGCAGAAATAGTTTTGGCATCGGTGATGTAGGTAAAATCATCTAAACGAAAACCAAAGACTGGCATTTTATAATGCATCACTTCAATCGGAGTTAATATTGGGCCATTCGGTAAACGAAAAGAACTGTTTTCAATACGATTGATATTAACCGTTGGAATACCTGGATACCGAGCACCAGAAAACACATAATGAAATTCTCTCTTTAAAGCTTCTTCAACCGCTTCTGTACAAAACAATTCCATGTCTCGTTGCTCTTTGTAATTAAAAGCTCTCACATCATCCATACCAGCAACATGATCTTTATGTTCGTGGGTATAAATTATAGCACGAAGCGATTTAACATTATAAGCAAGCATTTGTTGACGAAAATCGGGACCAGAATCAATTACAAAATTCTCTTTATTGTACGAAATCATGATAGAAGCTCTGAAGCGTTGATCTTTTTGGTCGGTCGAATGACAAACCGCACAATCACAAGCAATCACAGGAACACCTTGCGAAGTTCCCGAACCTAAAACGGTAATTTTTATGCTATGTTTCTTGGCTTGATTCAAAGTTTAAATTTGACATCTAAATTAAAAGTAAAATTTGGGTTAAAAGCAGTTTTCAATAATACAGTAGGATTATTTTTTTGGCATCAAAATCGTTAAGAACTGTTTCTTTTGAATTACTTTGTATTAATACCTTAAACGTATGAACTATTTTCATAGCTCTTTCGTTGAATTCAGATAGCCTATGAAGAACGTATTCAGTTTCATGTTTTTAATTTATTTGGTTTTCAACCAATTTAATATGGTTGTCTATAGCCAATCTAAATTTGATGAACAAAAATTAGAAGATCCGAAATCAAATGGAGAAGAAATTGCCAATCAATTGACAACTATTGAAGTCAATGAATACCAAAAAAAGAAACAAAATTGTATCTATTTACAAAATGGTTTTCGTATTTCGACTTTTGTCAACGAAAAGGAATGGCTTGACATTCAAGATACGGTTGAAGCTTATAGAATTGACATCGTTTACTCCAAATATCCGCTCCGAAAAGGAACATACTACGAAATTTATCCCCTCCTATTCAATCGATTGAAAAGTTTGTTCGAAATGGATGGATCACTAAACAGAGCAGATATTGAATGGAATAAAGTGCTTCAAACAAATTGTATCAACGATGCCCAGGTTAACACACTTTTTCACGGAGTGGTGATTTGGTATCGACCTATTAATCAAGTTGCACCTATTCAACCAATTATTACAAGTATTTCAAAACAGGACAAAATCAACCAAGAAAAAACACAAATTACTGATGAACAAGTCACTTTCGAAGAAATTCAAGCATCCGTTGAACACATTCGCGGTTTAACCGAATTCCCTGATTCCATCAATCAGCTACTTCAAAATCTACCCCTCGATAAGCAAATCGAACTCATGAAAGATTTTCTTGAAGAAGAAATAAAAAATGCCCCCGATTATGATCTTTCGACTGCTACGCCTGAACAAAAAACTTCCTTTCAACAAGAAATAAACGATTTCATAGCGCGCTATCCTGTTTCTGACTCAGTCGTTTACAACGTTTTTAAACGTCACCCAGAATGGAAAAATATGATTGTTATCAATGACTGGACAGGCAGCATGTACAATTATGGTCTTCAGTTACTCGACTGGCACATGAAGAACTTTGAGCAATCGGGTGTGATTTCATTGACGCTATTCAACGATGGTGATGGGAAACAGCATCAAGAAAAACGAATTGGTGATACAGGAGGGATTTATTTTGAAGAGGCAGATAACATCCCTCAACTTATTGATTTGTTCAAGTTGGTTATGCTAAACGGAAGTGGCGGTGACACGCCTGAAAACAACATTGAAGGCATTTTAGCAGCGATGGAAGAATATGAAAATTATTCTGAAATTGTGTTGATTGCCGATAACAACGCCTGTGTGCGGGACATTGAATTGGCTGATCGTATTGGAAAACCCGTTCGTATTATTTTATGCGGCTACACAAAAGCAGAAGGAGTGAATCCGCATTATGCTTATTTGGCTAAAATGACGGGTGGTGGAATTTACACCATCGAGAAAGATTTTGAAGAGATCAATATTGAATTAGGAGAAAAGGGTGAAATAAAGACAAACAAGGAAAAGCGATTCAAAATCACCAAAAACGCCTGTAAAGACTTTGATTTTATTGACGCATCTCAAACTATCCATCCGCTTGATTATGCGCTAAAAAATAAACAAGAAGTACGAAAAGTAAACGCAAGTAATTTGTCGCTCGAAAAACTACCTAATGGACTTTATCGCATTTCAAAACTGAATTATTTAGACCTCAGTAATAATAATTTAAGTGAACTCAGTCCGAAAATCGAACGACTTCAATATTTAAAAACGCTCAATCTTGCTAACAATAAGTTGAAGGATTTACCGCTTGAATTTGGATTTATTCGTTACATTGAAAATTTAGACTTATCTCATAATATACTAGACAGTATTCCTGAAGTTTTGAAATATTCTAAACATTTACAAAAACTCAATCTATCAAACAATGCTATTTCAGAAGTGAATTTAATTACACAAGTGAAACTCAATCAATTGGATTTATCAAATAATGCGTTGAGTCAACTGCCGAAGTCATTCACCAAATTGAAATTAATTAGTGATTTGAATCTATCGAACAACCTATTCACTGTTTTTCCTCCTCAATTGGGAAATTTGCGTAAAATTTTACGTTTGGATTTGTCGAACAATCAATTGACAAAACTACCTACTGATTTTTATAAGTACCAACGCATCAAGCACTTAAATTTAACTGGTAATAACTTTAGCGAAGAGGAAAAAGATCGAATTCGCAAAGGATTGCCATTTGCGCAAATTGAATTTTAATATAGAGTTTTCATAGAATTATCCTTAATATTGGAATCTAGCGACTTGTAACGGTGAACCTGAGCGGGCCTACTATTACTTGCCAATTAATTTTACCATGCAATAAATCATGAAAATTCAAGAACTCACCGTTATCAAAGCCAATGGAGATCAAGTCATTTTTTCTGTTGATAAATTGCGTGAATCAATGCGAAGATCGGGCGCCGATACACAAATAATAGAAAAAGTCATTGATGAAATTGCGCCTCAACTTTATGAGGGAATCACGACAAAGAAAATTTATCAAATGGCCTTTAATCTTTTGAAAAGGGGCTCGAAAAGTACGGCATCACGTTACAAATTAAAAAAAGCGCTCATGGAAATAGGTCCATCCGGTTTTCCATTCGAACGTTTTGTAGCTGAACTATTTCGCAAAAAAGGATATAAAACACAGACAAGTATTATTGTTCAAGGTGCATGCGTATCGCATGAAATAGATGTGATTGCCACAACTGATACTGAACAATTCATGATTGAATGTAAATTCCATAGTCTCTCAGGAAAATTGACCGACGTAAAAGTTCCATTGTATATTCATTCACGTTTTCGCGACGTTCTTGCTACGTGGAAAGGAAATACTAAAATCAATACCAAAGAACTCAGTGGTTGGATTGTGACCAATACACGCTTTTCAGATGATGCACTTCAGTATGGCAAGTGTGCCGATTTACGGTTGTTGGGCTGGGACTACCCCATAGGCAACGGAATCAAGGATATAATTGATGAACACAAAGTGTATCCAATAACTTGTTTGACTGGATTAACAAAAGCTGAAAAAGATCAGATTCTAGCAAAAGAAATCGTGTTTTGCGATGATTTACCTAAAAACAAACAACTGCTCTTTTCAATCGGCTTGAGTGAAAAACGCATCAACGGTTTGGTAACAGAAATAAATAATTTGAGTGCATTGCATTCTAGCTAAATCGCGAACCTCTAGTCTTTTCCTAAGGTTTTTACAAGCAACATTCCCCAAGCAATAATTAAAAATCCGCCACCTAATGGTGTTATTGGTCCCAAGAATGACATTTTGATTCCAATCACATCTTGCATTGCTAATAAATAAATGGAACCAGAAAAGAGCACATTTCCAATCAGTGCGACAGTAAAAAATGATTTAACCGAAAAAGAAAATCGATCGGCTAAAAGTCCAATGATTAAAAAAGCCAAACCATGATACATTTGGTATTTCACTCCTGTTTCAAACGAAGTTAATCGCTCGGGCGTTAGCACTTCTTTCAATGCATGCGCTGCAAAAGCACCTAAGATGATGGCCAGCATAATCATCCCGATTCCAGTGGCAGTTATTGTTCTATTCATCGTTTGAATTTAATGCTAATGTATGTTCTAAAACAGCTTTCCAACCATTCCATTTGCCATAGTTTCCAATGGTTTCATTGTGCCAAATAAAGACAAAATCGCCACCGTATTTCTTCACTTCTTTGTATAATCCATCAATCCGCTCCTTTGCTTCGTCAATCGTCAATTCCATGTATTCATTCAAGGTGCCATCCATATAAGCAAAGGGATGAATAGTCATTTCTGAAACACGATTTCTATTTAAATCAAACCACTTGTGTTTGCGTGCTGTTCCAGAACGAAAACCTATATGATCTGCATAACCCATCGAATATTCGTGCTTTATGCCCATTGATTCTAGGATATGATAGGTCGTCGAAACACTGAATTTCAAGAAATGCTGTCTCGAATGAATGACTTCTCGGTTTAAAATAACCTCCAAGCGTTCCTTTTCGTTGAGCAAATAATATTCGTAACTATTTGATTTGTAACTTGGATGAATTCCAACGATTGTTTTCCAAGCCATTTTTCGAATAAGACGTTGATGACGAACATCCTTGAACGATAGATTCTTATCATATTTCGCATAATCTCCCAATAACCAAAACATGTTCACTATAAAACCTCTTTCTGCTA
>JBIIKG010000186.1:0-5597 GCA_044233275.1 Crocinitomicaceae bacterium
CAAAACGATTTCACGTTTCCCTTTCTGATCACTGGCATTTTTATACCGGGATTCATAAATAACTTTTAATTCTTCGCTATTATGCATTTTTTAAATATCGTTCAATTAATTCTTTTGGACTAACTGATTTTAATGATTTCTCATGAATAATTTTCAGCACTTGTTCGTACACTTCTGGATAACCTTCGTATTTAAAATCAGTGAAATGTGAGTTATGCCACAAAATGGATATGACACAATTCTGTTCGTTCTCATGAATAAAGTCGCTGATTTGAGTAAATGCTTCCTTTCCCCTGCTTTTTTGATATTTACTAAATGTACCGTCCATAATTGTTAATGGAACTTCAATAAAACGACAAGGAGTTCTGTTTTCTAAATCGAAAGGAACAAATGGCAAAGAATAACCATTTCTATAACCTGGCACTTCAGCATAGCCTAGACTGGCATCCATTAATAATCCAGCATCTTTCATTTCTTTTTTGAGATGGTCGAAGCTAAATTTTAAATAATGATAACGATTAGAATGAATATCCATCTCCATCAATGCCACTTCCTCTTTCAAACTTGAAGAAGCAATACTTTTGTGAATTCCATGAGAAAAACCTTGATCTTTAAGCCATTTCATTTCACTAGAAATAGCTTTATCTTTCAGACTGTAATCTGCATTTTTGCCAATTCCCTCTACCTTTCCTTTCAATGGAATCCAGAAAAATGTAGAATTGAATCCATATTTCATTTCTATTTCAGCAATCGATCTAAAATTGAACCATTGCGGACCTTTCATAAAATGATCTTTAATTTGCTTTAGCATTTGACCATATTGACCTTTTTTTGCTAAAGCCAATCCATCTTCAAGATAGGCACCATAAACGACGTCAATATCATGAGATAAAAATACGGTCGAAGTATTTTTTGGAAGAGGTATTCCCCATTCTTTTAACAAAGCATCGAAAAGTTGATTCACTTTCGTTATAGGTCTTTCATATTGAAATTTATCCCAAATAGAACACGAAAAATCACTTCTTCCCCAATGATCAAGTTGCGCATTTTGTTCGCGTTCCCACAAACAATTTAGAAAGTAAAAAGCTGTCGAAATGTAATCAATTGAGCCATCACTCAAGCTGATCTCCATCTCATCATTTAAGAAAGCCTCACTGATTGCACTTTTAGAATACACATCATCGAAAAAAACAGAATTGATTTCAATCGTAATATTCTTTTCCTCTTGCTGATGAATCAATTCTATACCAGCATACGAAGAAAGTACATTCATAACCCAGATCGCCTCATTTGTGTAAGGAGAGTCATTTTTAAAACTATAATAGATGGGGGAATTAATTTGCATTCTTCAGTTTTACTTTAATCAAAATTTGATGAATAAATCCGTTTATTTCTGGTATTAAATTTAGCTTATAAACTGGCAAAACAAAGAATACAAAAGGAATAATTGTCACAATTAAAAAATGTAAAATTCCTTTTAAAAAATAATCAGCTACTGAACCTAAACTAAACATTACTAGAGAAATCAAAAATAATTTCAAGAATTGTCGATCGTAAGGGAAAAGCTTGAAAAAGTAAACGTTGAAAAAAACCCTTAACAAATTATAAAGAATATACACTCCAGCGGTGACAATTGCGGCACCCAATCCTCCATAAGTGGGGATTAAGAAGTAATTAAAGTAGAAAACCATTAACATTAACGGAACAGTTAACCATATTTCAATTTTGAATTTTTTAGAAGTCAATAATATATCACCATTAATTCCTCCTAATGCATCAAACATTCTTCCTATCATCAATAAAAGAAAAATGTATTTTCCGCCACTGTAATCCTCAGGTAAATATGACAAGGCAAAATCAATATTAAACCATACCAAACTAAAAAGGGTGAACGTTACAAAGTAACCAATTGATGAAACTTTCTTGTACAACTCAGTTAAACCAACCATATCCTTTTTTTTCCAAAGGCGTGGGACATTTGGTGCCGCAGTTTTAATGACGGATACATAGGGAACAAATAATGCATTACTTAAGAAAACCATCGTTGTAAAAACTCCTACCTCTTTCAAGCCAGACAAAACCGATAGCATTATCGTATCAGCCATGAGAATAATACTTCTACCTATTCCATTTACATAAACGATTAAACCGTAACCCAACATATGTTTGCGGAGTTTTTTACCAATTGACAAATAACTCGAAGAAATATAGAACTGCTTCAGATAAAGCAAATACAAAAACAAAAAGAAAACGGGAATAAAATGAAGCGAGAAGAATATTACAAGGAAGGTCTGAATATCCACTAAACCTATGTAGAAAATAACTAAGCTTAATAAAACAGAAATCCTAAGTACAAAATCCTGAATAAAAACAGAAACTATATTTTTCGAAATTGCCCTAAGATAATGCTCAAAAAGAGAGAAAAACGCACTAGCAATTCCCAATGGAATGATCCAAATTGAATAATCGAGTAGCATTGGTGATCGATCAACAAAGAAACTCAGTATTTGCACATTAAAAATCAGCAATACAATTGAAACGAGTCCAATTCCTCCTATGAGAATTGAAGTTGCAAAAAACAAAAGCCCCGAATATCCAGCTTCCCTACCTCTCATAAAAGGCAGAAAGCGCATTACTAGCATTCCAGTTCCAAGATTCGATAATTGTCCAAAGAAACTGACAACCAATAATACAACATTGATTAGTCCAACTTCCTCAGTTAATAAGAGCAAAGGGAATAGAAGTCCTTTATTGAGATAACCAACACCAATACCACCATACATGATAGCGGTATTGATAATTGAGTCTCTTTTTACTTGCCCCATGGGGGAGTTGGATTATTTAGGTTCAGACAATTGCTTGTCTTGTTTAATCTGCATATAAATGGTAAATCCTAAAAGGACTAAAACCAAAAGGCATAATATTAAACTAATTTTATTTGAACTATCGAAATCACTTGAATCGTAAGTAAAGACAACCTTATGGTTTCCTTTTGTTAATTCAATTGCTCGCAAACAATAGTTGACATTGTAAACAGGGACTTCCTTACCATCAACCGTCGCTTTCCAGTTCTTGTAAAACAATTCTGAAAAAACAGCTAATCCACCATTCGACGAGTTCGTATTATAACTTAATTCCATTGGAGAATACTTCGTTAATTTGATTTCTCCTTCACCCGTGAATTTTCGCTTACTTAATCCTTCAATATTCTTAGCGCTAGCAACAGCAGTTGTCTTAGGATTAAAATCACTTAAGACCTCATATGAAACGATTTTTTGAAACGATTTTGCAGCTGTGTCATTCTGCATTACATAGTCTGGAACTGTATTCACCTTACCATTCGCATCTAGTACAACATGAACCAACATCCCTTTTGTCACACCGTTTGACAGTTGAACCGGAATGCTATCTCCATTCATAAAATAAGTTATGGTTTCGTATCCATATGACTTCTTTTCATTCGCTTTTTGATTATTAATCAACATCTCTCCAGCACCACTATTCTTTAAAGAAAATATTTTACCTAAAGCATTTATTTCTTCATCGCGTGTATTCACAACCTTCAGTTCATTCACAAACCAAGCATTCCCAAGTGCTTCTGGATTTGCACGCGCGATAAGGCTTGTTTCTGTAGGTTGAATGAAATATTTCACATTCAACATATTGTAAACTGCATTGTTTGTTCGACTTAAATGGAACTCAAATAAGTTCTGAATCGTACGCAATTTTGCACCATGATATCCTCCTAATGATTTATGGAAATACGATGGTCGTGCACTACTGAAACCGGATGATAAATCGAATACTTTGTAGTTAGTGGCTTCATTCAAAGCGCTAAAACGATAGGAATTAATGATTCTGCGTTTTGTCTCCCCATCTGCTTCTAGTTCATTTGCTACTCTCTTTCCTTCTTGTTCTCCTTTTTGAACAACAGTATTCAGTGATGGATTTTGCTCTAACTCCATTCTCAAGATATCCTCATCAGCTGCCTCAGAGTTAAAAGGATATGCTTTTGATACAGCATCAACCCAGTACTTTTCATCTTTATTTAAATAATTAACCGAAACACCTAATAAATCAATTAATATCAGTACACCAAAGCCAGCGATTACAGCCATTGTTGGAACAGCAGAGAAAAGCAAAAGAGCAATTAATCCTAAACTTAAAACACTAAATAAAATTGAGCGATTCATACTGCTATCATAAACAGCTTTACGCGCAATTTTTGCATTATTTAGGTTCTCTTCATAGGGTTTCATCTGCTCCGCAATAAATCCTTCTCGTTGAACAGGGTCAGCAATATTAATATTGAACTGTTGCTGAATCATTGCTGGATCAGCTTGTGTTAATTGACCAAGTATTTGTTCTTCAATACGCGCTAATTGTTTTTGATCAAATTCTTGTGAAGCATAATTGTCTCCTAAACCAACGAACTTAACGATAAACAAAAACAGGATAAATCCACCTCCAACATAGAGCATTTTCTTTGGTGCTTGTTTTAGTGCTTCTCTTTCTTTGTAAAGTTTTTGAAGAAACAAAACGGCTAACAACGGAATAGTAAGCTCAATAATTACCAAAATAATTGTTACGGTCCTAAACTTATTATATCCTGGGACATTGTCTAGGAAGAAATCTGTAAATCCCATGTAATTCTTACCCCATGAAAGCATCAATGCTAAAATGGATACGCCTAGCAAAGCCCATTTTGTGGGGTCTTTAATGAAAAACATACCCATAAACGCAAGTAAGCAAAGTACCACTCCAACATAAACAGGTCCAGACGTCATCGGTTGTTCTCCCCAATAAACTGGATAACCCAGTAATTGCTTTCGTTCTTCTGAAGTTAATTCCATGTTCTCAACTATGTCCGCATGTGGACTATCAGCAAAAACAATTGTTCCACCACCCTTAACGTAAGGACTCAATAATGTGAAAGATTCACCGATACCATAACTCCAATTGGTGATATATTCTTTATCCAATCCGCCTTTTGTGCTGATAACATTTTTTTCGCCAGTTGGTGTTAGTTCAAGATCGTTGCCTCCACGAATTGTATCTTTTGCATAATTATTCGTCATTGAAATATTACCATAATTTACTGCTGCTGCCAGAAGATATGCACCGATTAATCCAACGGTAACGAAAACGAATTTTTTAAATTCTTTCGTTATGAATACTCTAACGAACTCTGCAATTCCTAAACCAACTAAAAGTATCACCATGTAATAACTTACCTGCAAGTGATTACACGATAACTGCAAGGCCATAAACAAGGCTGATAGTCCTACTCCGAGCCAACTTTTATAACGATATGCCATGAAAAATCCTCCAACAACTGGCGCCATGAATGCAACTGCTAGTGATTTTGAATTGTGTCCAGCTTGTAAAATGATTATTTCATAGGAAACAAAGGCAAAGGCCACTGCTCCTACAATTGCAATCCATCGATTCACCCTAAAGCAAAGTAACATGATGTAAAAACACAACATATGAAGTAGAACCATTCCTGAAGGAGAAGGCAACCAATTCACAAAATTCATAACCGCTCTTCCTAAAAAGTTTCCAGGATGAATTAAGGACGTTTGCGTTGTTGGCAT
>JBIIKG010000187.1:0-5558 GCA_044233275.1 Crocinitomicaceae bacterium
ATGCTTGATGATCTTCTCCGGAGGGGTTGTAATCTTTAATTCTTTTCCATGCACTGTAATTCACGTAAAAGTCAGCTCTAAACTTGTTCTCATTAATTTGAAAGCCAAATTTCCCAAATGCTGGAGGAATATGATCCAAAGGAATAGCTGTTGTGTCAGTTACAATATTAGCTTTCGTATAATTATAGGTTGCATAAATGGACAAATTGTTATTCAATCGACCATTTGTGCTTAATTCTAAACCATACATGTAAGCCTTGTTGGCATTGGTAGTTGCAACTACTTTACTCATCGTTCCAGCGTACAAAAGCGAATCTTGACCATTAAACGAGAAATCTTGAGTTGTCAATGCGTTCGTATAAAGTGTATAATAACCGGTTGCACCAATTGTCAACCAACCATTAAACCTATTTGAGAAACCAATTTCACCATTGTATGTGTATTCTGGTTTTAAATCAGCATTTGGAACAGTAATATTACCTGGAGTAGATTCAAATACTTTGCTTAAATCATCCACATTTGGCGCTCTGAAGCCTGTAGAAACCAATGCCGTCACGCGTGAATCTTCCGTTGGCATATAAATCAAGCCTAAATTACCCGTTAAAGCAGTGTTATTTTGAATAGCTTCTTTGAACGGAAAATTAAAGAAAGTTGTGTCAGTAAACTTGGCATTTAATCCAACATTTGACAAGCGTAAACCATCATTGAAGATAAGTTTGTCAGATATCTCCCAGGTATGTGTTGCATAAACAGCGATTGATTGCATTGTCGCGCCACCAGAAGCATACCGAGTATCTAGAGGAGATTCTTCTCCAGTTAAGATGTTTTTCTCAAAGGCAGTAGAATTCACTTTGTTGTACCAACCTTCTATGCCATAACGCATTTCATGTTTGCCCACTTTTTTAGCCAAATCCAAATTCGCTGAAAAGATGTCAAGATTTTCAATTCTATTACTTTGAGCTACACTATTGAATCGTCGATCAATTCGGCTCTCTTCAATTTGTTGATATCCTAAAATGAATCGAACATTGTCATACATTTTTGTTTTCTTCGATACTAACAATGTATATGAGCCAAGCATTCTTTTTTGTGGACCGTAATACCATTCTGCGAATTTAGCTGTTCCACCTGATGTTTGCGTTAACCGATCATACCTGTCTATATTTGAAGAGGTTGAATATTGAAAATTCACAAGATGCTTAACATTTTCATTTTGCTGAAACATAAATTTTTGAAGAATGTCAATTTGAGAATACCCTGAACCAACTTGTAGGTTTGTATCTTTATTAATAAAAACTGAATCTTTACCATCAACTCTTTGCACATACCATGGTCGTGCACCAAAATTACCAACTTCCGGATTCCGATTCGCTCCTTGTCTCAAATCACCAAAATTAGAATAGGTAAATGAAGTCAATGAACCAAAACGTTTACCACCTACTGATACATTTGCATGTGCAGCATATCCAGATGATGCGGACATATAGCGCGTATAAGCACCGGCATTAACTCTCAATTTATCATCTGAAGAAAGCAATGGGTTTTTAGTTGTGAAAGACATTACTCCACCCAGCGCATCCGAACCATAAACGACAGATCCTGGACCATAAACTATTTCCGTTCGATCCATAATTGCATTATCGAGGGTTATTACATTTTGTAAGTGTCCACCCCTATAAATTGCATTGTTCATTCGGATACCATCCACAACAATTAATACTTTATTTGTCTCAAACCCTCTGATAATAGGACTTCCTCCACCTTGTTGACTTTTCTGAACCATTATATTTCCAGAATTAGCTAGCACATCGGCCATTGAAGATTGATTCATATTTTGAATTTCGGACGCTCGCATAACTTGAATCTTTTGAGCAACGTCCTTGCGCTTCTCTTCAAACTTACTGGCGGAAATCACTACTTCATCAATTGAATAAATATTCTCAACCATTTTGAGAATGTATCCATTTTTTTTGAAATCTGTCCATTTAATAGTCACGGTTGTGTAAAGAGGATGCATGAATGTTATCGAAGAATCAGCTGAGCCACTTTTAACTGCTATTTGACCTTTATCGTTGGATTTCCCAATCGATGGCTCTCCTCTACTAAGATAAACTTCTACATTGTTAATTGGTTGAAGTGTGTTGTAATCTATAATTGTAATAGTTTGCGCATTAACGCACAATACCAAAACCAGGGCATAAAATAATATACCTATTTTTTTCATATTTAAATTCTTGAATTGATACTTTAAGCAAAGAACATCATCGTTCTTCTTATATGTATTAGTTTCAAAAAAATTGGGGAGGTGGACTTGGAATTCGCTTCGATTCGAAACTGTATTTATTTAAATAAGGAATTTCGTTAAAATCTTCAGATTGAACATGTACTAGATCAATTTGCAAACTATTTTGAGGTATATCATTTGGAATTTTTAGCAGTTTCATCCAATTTGAAATTGGTGTTGGATGCTTTTCATCTCCTAAATTCTGAGAAATTGTTTGATTTAAGCGAGCAAACAAAACAGTTTCCTTTTTATCCGAAAGACATTCAAGATGATTCACACCGTTATTGTCCTTCGATTTTCGTACAACATCAAATAAACTGCCATTCAGATTAAATTCATTTTTCTTTAACCAAATGAGATCATTCATTTCATTATCTGTGAATTCGAAACAAACTAATTCATCTTTTGGAACACCTTGCTTCAACAATAATTTGATTTCTTTCTTTAATTTAAAGTGTGAAATTTCGAAATAAGTAATGAATCCGACTATTTGCCAGATAAAAAGGAAGAGCAAAATATATTGAACTGTTTTTCGCACAAACAAATGTATAATTTTACACTCAAATTCAATCATAAAAACCAATTCAATGCTTCACGAATTTATTTCGACAAAGACATTTCGTTATATAACGATGGGAAACCCTAAAAAGGCAAGTAAACTATTGATTGTACTGCATGGATACGGTCAGCTTGTTGAATACTTCGTGCGTAAATTTGAGGGTTTAGATGAGGATGTGTTCATTGCAGCACCTGAAGGCATGCATCGTTTTTACCTAAAAGGTAGCTCAGGCCGAGTTGGCGCATCATGGATGACTAAAGAAGCTAGAGAAGCTGATATTCGTGATAATATTAATTGGTTAAATGGACTGCACGATGTGATTCAAAAAGAACATTCATTCGAAAAAACAATTTTATTAGGATTTTCTCAAGGTGGAGCGACTGCTGCAAGATGGTATGAAAATAGTACAATTCAGTTTAATCATTTAATTATGTGGGCAAGTGTTTTTCCACCTGATTTACAAATGAATCTAAAATCGACCACCCTTAAGAATGGGAAAAATATTTTCGTTTTAGGAAATGATGATCCTTATTTTAATTCTGAAGAACAATTTAAAGTACTAGAATTTTACAAATCAATTGGCTTTGGTTTAATGCAATACAAAGGAAATCATGATATTGATATCGCTACATTAAAAGTTTTGCTTAAGGATTTAAAATGAAATTCGTTTTTTTTGAGTTTTATTTGGCACAATTTCTGATATTTGCAGCGAAAACAATGAAAAAATGAAATATCTATTTACATTACTTACCCTTTGTAGTTTAACAGTTTACGGCCAAGATGCTAAATCTCAAGCAATTTTAGATAAACTATCAACAAAAATGAAAGGTTACAAAACCTTTTACATTGAGTTTTCTGCAAATATTAAGAACACCTCTAACGGAACAAACGAAACAGAAACAGGTAAAGGATGGGTTAAAGGAGATAAGTTTACAGCTAGTTATGGTGAAAATACAATCATTTCGAATGGTGTAAAAACTTGGACAGTTGTGAAAGAAGAAAAGTCAGTTTATGAAACAGATGCTTCTGAAAGCGATGATGAATCAATCAATCCAAAGAAATTAATGACCATTTGGGAAAGCGGATTCAAGAACAAATATGAAAAGGAGGATAAAATAGGTACAGAAGCGGTTCATGTAATAAATCTTTACCCAAAGAATCCAGCGAAAGTAGATTACCACACAATTGTTTTATACATCTCAAAGGCGACGAATGAATTAAAGAAAGCAGTTTTGAAATCGAAAGATGGGACAACAATGACATACTCTGTGACAAAATTCACTGCTAATCCAACTGTTGAAGATTCAATCTTTGTATTTGATTCTAAAAAATATCCTGGATATAAAGTAATCAAGGATTAAGAATAAGTTTAAAACAAAAAAGTCCGATTCGTTAGAATCGGACTTTTTTTTGTTCTAATATCTAGTAATTGATTAATTCTTCCAAAGCAATTTTTAATCTCTCTTTTGGTAAGAATTGATTTTCTAATGGAATTGTAAATGGCACTGGCGTGTCTATAGATGCAACTCGTTTTATAGGAGCATCTAGATCATTAAAACAATTTTCTGTTATCAATGCAACAAGCTCACCTCCAATTCCACCAGTCATACAATCTTCATGTAAAACGATTACTTTCCCAGTTTTTCTAACGGCAGCAAATATTGCTTCGTTATCCAAAGGAAGTAAAGTTCTTAAATCAAGAATTTCAGCTGATAAACCTGGTATTGCATCAACAGCTTCAACAGCCCAGTGCACTCCAAGTCCGTAAGTAATGATTGTTATATCAGCACCTTCTTTTACAGTGCGCGCTTTACCAATTTCAACGGTATAATACTCATTCGGAATTTCTTCCTTCAAACTTCTGTACAAGTACTTATGTTCAAAAATCATAACAGGATTCGGATCTTCAATAGCAGCATTCATTAGTCCTTTCACATCATAAACACTTGAAGGATAAACTACTTTCAATCCTGGAGTATGAACAAACCACGCTTCATTGCTTTGTGAATGGAAAGGTCCAGCTGCTGTACCTGCTCCAGTTGGCATTCTTACCACAACATCTGCATTTTGTGACCATCTCCAATGCATTTTAGCTAAGTTATTGACGATTTGGTTAAATCCACATGTCACAAAATCAGCGAACTGCATTTCAACAATTGCTTTCATACCAGCGATGGATAATCCAAGTCCGGCACCAACAATAGCCGACTCACAGATTGGAGTATTTCTAACTCTATCTCTTCCAAATTGATCTACGAATCCTTCCGTAACTTTAAATGCACCACCATATTCAGCAATGTCTTGCCCCATGATGACCAATTCCGGATATTTCTCCATTGATTCACGCAAACCATCTTGAATTGCATCAATAAATCGTTTTTCACTTTTAGCGCCTTTGCCTTCTGCTACTTTTTGATCAAAAGGTGCATAAACATCGTTCAATTCTGTTTCCATCGAAGCAATGATTGCAGGCTCAGCGTGTGCAGTATCAAATCCAGCTTGTATTTCTTCTTTCAAAGATTTACGAATTTCTTCATCCATCTCATCAGTCAAAATACCTTGCTCTTTTAAGTATAACTCATAGTTAGCAACTGGATCTTGTTTAGACCATTCATCTTGAAGTCCTTCAGGATAGTATTTTGTGCCAGATGCCTCTTCGTGACCACGCATTCTAAACGTCATCAACTCTAAAATATATGGTTTAGGATCGATACG
>JBIIKG010000188.1:0-5546 GCA_044233275.1 Crocinitomicaceae bacterium
TAGAAGCTTCATTTATGAAAATTTGAGCTTGACCAACTGGTAAAATTAAAAGTAAAGTAGAAGTAAGTAAAAATCTTATCATTTGCAGAATTAGTAATATAATAATTAATTAACAAAAAAATAATATTTGTTTGTAAGGTTCTAAATTAGCTAAATAATTGTTCAATTGAAAATTTAGTTTATTTATTCAAGGAATCCTATGGTGATTGTACTTCAGAATTTTAAAAACCACTATATTTGGCTGCATCAATTCAGGAATGGTCATGTTCAATATCTAAACAGGACCATACCATTTGAAAGGCAATATTTTAATTAATAGTATGCGCACGTGGTGAAATTGGTAGACATGCCATCTTGAGGGGGTGGTGCCAGTAGGTGTGCTGGTTCGAATCCAGTCGTGCGCACAAAAAGAAAAAGCGGATTGCGATAGCATTTCGCTTTTTCTTTTTCCCTTCACACGCTGACTCCAACTCACACTTTTAGTTAGTGCTTTTTCGATTTCTAACAAGGAAATTAAGTGCAAAGAAGCAAAATGAGGAACACGAAAAATCTTCTCCCTCAATGACTTTTTATTCAACCTTTGCTATTCATGCAAAATAAAAAAAATCAGGCGTAACCATTTTACTTTATGATCGTTTTTTACTACATTTAACCACTAAAAAACATATTATGGCTGATTTTCATTTTTTGGATAGCAAGATAGTTACGGATACTATTAACAAAAGTATTACCTTGAATTTTAATACCTTGAGCGGAACATTTACCTTAGTTTCTGCTTCTACCTCAACAATTGGAACTGCAAAGGGAATTTCTCTTAAGATGAATTTCAGCAGTGCTAGTGGATCTGCGTCTTCAATTGCGATTGATTTAAAGACTCTTTCATTACCAGTTGGAACTTATTCTTACATAGAATTTGAAATTACAGGGACACATAAACCAAATCCCAAACATATAATGAAAGATGCTATTAAATTATAATGTTTAATTGTAGAGTAAATTTATTCATGCCACTTTTTGTGGCATTTCTTTTATCTTTTAGCATGCTTGCTCAAAAAGAATGTCGTTCTATTGAGAAAAAAATGGAGCTTAGTTTTGAAAGAGATTTGAGCAAATATGATGTTTTATTTGACGAATTAATTAAGTGCGAAGAAAGTAATCGAATCGATAGGTTTCACAGTAGATCAACATATCATAATGCGCGAGCATTATTAAAAAATGGTGAAATTGAAAAAGCTGACAAATTAATCAATGCATCACTAAAAATTCAAAAAGATTCAAGGACCTTAATTGATTTAAAACTTTTGAAGTCTGCCTCATTCATGCTGAAAGGTCAATTAGACAGTTGTTTAAATATTTCCAATGAAGTAATTCAATTTCAAAATTGTTCATTCATGCAGCTGGCGAAGGCATATCAATACAATGCGAATTGCCACAATAAAATTGGGAATCGACAGTACCAATACAACTCCCTGAGAAGTGGCTTGTTTTTCGCACAAAAGACAACTGATTCAGTCATTATGTCTAATTTCAATAACAATTTAGGTGTCTATTTTAATTTAGGATCGACCAAAGTACAGGACCAATGGAAAGCTTTGTATTACTGTAAAAAGGCGATCACCCTTTGTCCTAAGCGGGATAGTAGTTTAACAGTGACCTATTTGATTAACCTGGGAAATGTATATTCCACGCTGAAACTCAATGATAAATCACTTTCGGTCTTGCGTCAAGCTTTTAATGACTATGCTAATCATTTGAATACAGAGCAGTATTTTGATGTTACGATGAGCATAGGTAGTGTGTATTTAATTAAAGAAGATGTTGAAAAGGCAGGTTACTTTTACCAAAAGGCGTTCGAATTGCTGAATGATCTTCCATCGATTACCTCATCAGATATAAGTATCTACTACAATTTAAGTGAATTGGAATACATGAAAGGCAACATCACAAAAAGCCTTGATTATTTAAAAACCTATGTAACTTTAAACGAAAAATACCTGGCGAAAGAAAATTCCGATAAAATCATTGAAGTTCAGGAGCGGTTTAATGATAAGGTACGTAGGACACAAATTCTAGAATTAAAGAACAAAAATCAGCGGGCAAAACTAGATAACTATTTTTTACAAATAATCATATTGGTTTCTGTAGTGATTTTGACGATTCTCGTATCCCTATATCTCTATTTCCAGCATAAAAAAACACTTACAGAAAAGATTAAGGTTAAAAATGAAATTAATAAAGCTGCCTTAGAAGCCACAGAAAATGAGAAATTGAGGTTTTCTAGAGAATTACATGATTCTTTGGGAGGATCGTTAACAGTCGTTGGATTGCTCGTTAATCAAGCTAAAGAAAACAATCCGGATCAGGCTCAGAAATTTGAAGAATTGAATCAACTTGTTCAGTCTTCAATACATGACCTTCGAAGGATTTGCAGGGATTTGTTTCCATCTGAAATTCTAATCTCAGGTGTAGTTACCTCGATTGGCTATTATTACGAAAAACTTTCAGCGCTGCACCCTTCAGTGCAGTTCGATTTTACGTCAGAAAACTTCAAGTTCGAAAAAGGTTTCAGTGTTAATCTTTATCGTATTGTGCAGGAACTGACCAATAATTCCCTGAAATACGCCGAGGCCACAAGAATTGAAACGAATATGTTGGTGAATGATGGAAGACTTGAATTCGCTTTTTCAGATAATGGAAAAGGAGTTGACCTTAAAACATTGAATAAAGGTTTAGGGTTGCACAGCATAGAAGAAAGAGCTGCAGCCTACAAGGGAAGCTTCAAGATTGAATCAAAACCAAACGAAGGCTTTGCATTACTGTTAAGTTTTCCAATAGAAGGTATTCTATTAGAGAAATGATTTTTTTAAAGAGATAGGATTTCTTAACATAGAAAATCAGATTGCCACAATTGAAGTCACGCGAACTGAAAATGAAATCAATTTAAGCTAACACCTCCCAGAAAATAATCCGTCGATCATCGGATGCCGTGGCAAAACTCTCTTCAGTTAAGCAAACAATCGAATTGATTGAATGTGTATGTCCACCTGATTTAGTATCTAAACGTTGAAGAAAACCAAGGGATTCGCTGTTCCAAATTTTAAGTGTTTTATCGCGACTTATGGAAATAAAATTTTCACCATTGTTTAGAGCTATTAAATCATAAATGGCAAAATTATGTGCAGGAATAGCAGTCATCAATTTGTTTTCTTTCCAATTCCAGCATTTAAGCAGTGCATCTTTACCGCCTGATAAAAGTAATTCTGAATGGATTGGATGGAACATAACAGCAGTTGCTCCCCCATCATGCGCTTGAATAAGTTGAATTTCATTGAAGAATTCAGTTTCAATAATTCGCATTGTCCCATCTTGGCATGCTAGAGCTATTATTTCACCTTTTTCTTGGACAGCTATTCGTCTAATTTTACCGCTATCGAGAGGCAAGTAGAGCAGTAAACTAAAGTCTACAGTATTCCAAATCGATAAATTTCCATCGGCATCTGTTACGTAAAAATGATGTTTTATTGGATTTTCTTTAATCTCAAACACCGCTTTTTTGTGTTGCGTATAAAATTTAACTTCTTGACGGTTTTCGAGATCGAAGATGTGGATTCCACCATTAGCTAAACCAACAACAAGATGTTGATTCTCATTTATTAGGCAAATAGAATAGACCGCTGTTTCGAAACGAATAGCAAATTTATCTTGTGTTCCATCTTTGATATTCCAACGAGCAACATATTTGTCCGCGCTGGCAGAATAGATGTATTCACCATCATAAGCTAGAGAATAAATTCCAGCAGAATGTCCTGAGATTTGTTTTTGTTTCCGAAAACGCATTAGTTTTCTTCTTCTACTTCCTCTTCGTCGTTTACTTGTTTTAAACGCTCTGCATAATCAGGCGGAAGAAAATCAAAGAAAGTATCACCTCTCAATCCAAGACGCAAGCATTCAAGCGGAATCATATCATTTTGACCGATATTTCCTAAGTTTACTTCTGCACCAAATAATTTTATAAACCAAACCTGTTGGTTTTTTTGCGGTGCTTCCCATAGAATTTTCTCTGGTGCAACCTTGGCTATGATTCGATTGATTAACATTGTGTGTGCAGTTCCGTTTGGTCTAAAAACCCCTACGTTACCTGCTTCACGTCCTTCAGCAATAACTTTCCAGCTACCCGCTTCTAGTTCTGTGCTCATCATCTTAATCCACTTTGCGGGTGAAATCATAATTCCTGAGTCTTTAGAACCAACTTCTGATAAAATCGTTCTGTCCTGAGACATTGATTTAATCAACTCACACTTTTCGTCGTGATTGATAATAATTGAACCATCAGAAATTTCTGCCAAGTCTAATTTAAATTTATCAAGCAATTTAATGTAATCTCCCACACGTTGACGGGCATAAAACGCTTCAAATAAAGTCCCACCAAAATAAGGTCGAATCCCAGCTTCCCTGTACATATCCAGTTTTCGCTCTAAATCATTGGTCACATAAGCGGTACCAAATCCAAACTTCACTAAATCAGTAAGATGGCCTGATGCATCAATAAAGTTTTTCACTTCACCAACACTCAAACCCTTATCCATAAACATGGTTACACCTTTATCGCGCGGTTTAACACTTCGTTCAGGTATGTATGATAATTCAAAATTCATAGTCGTCAATCTTCGGTCAAATGTACAAATTCTTTGACATCTTGTAAGGTAGGATTTATTTCAAATATTTCTTTCGCTTTCTTTTTGTCATTTGCGGCGCAATTAGCGAATTTAATCAACGCTTCATCTTTTCTACCAAGCAACCATAATAGATTAACTTCAAGGACAAGAGCAATTTCATTATCGCTTGTAGTTTCCAAGAAATCAACTATATAATTATACGCTTCAGGCAATGATCTTTCAACTAAAAGATCGGTATAGTTCGTTAAGCATTCTTCATCTGTTGGATCAAGCGCCATCGAAAGCAGGTAAAAATCTTCTGCTTGTTTTAAATCCTTCACTTTTTCATAAGCACCAGCCAAAACATGATATATCCCTGCGTTTTCCGGATCCAATTCAGCCGCTTTATGAATTAAAACCAAGGCTTCTTTGGTTCTTCCTTCCAGATCTTCAATTATTCCCAATCCTAACCAAGCATCTGGTAACAAAGGCGCTAATTCTAAACTTCTTTTGTAGAAATGTTTCGCTAATTCAAACTCATTCAATTGTTCGTGTGCCTCTCCAATGTAACAAAGTGCCATTGGGTCGTCTCCATCTAGTTCCATGCATTTATGGAAATTTTCTATTGCCAACAAATATTTTTCTTGTGACATATAAGCATTTCCTACATTGAAATAAACAGGACCGAATTCTTCGTTGATTAAAATACAATAGTCATACGCCCAAATCGCTTTCTCATAATTCTCGGACTTCGAATAGGCATTTCCTAGATTGTACCAAGCGGTGAAAGAATATGGATTTTCATCAATATAGTTTGAATAACAATCGATTGCATTTGAATACTCTCCTAATTGATCATAGCAAAAGGCAATTTCATAAATGGCTCCTTCA
>JBIIKG010000040.1:0-17002 GCA_044233275.1 Crocinitomicaceae bacterium
ACTGTTGAAGGAACAGCCACTTTCTTTTTACCTGCTTGCATAAATTGCAAAAGAGCCATTTGAGCAGTTGCATCCTGCATTGCCACTCTATCTGGTGCGAAATCAACATACGATTTCCCTCTTTCGAAAGCCGTTGTTGCATTTCCATCCCATAAGTGTGTGTAAAGAATTTTTTCTGATAAGGTAAGTGGTCGACCTATAACTTTTCTTGCTGCTGCGATTCTTTCGGGATACGATGCGTACACCTTGCGAATCATATCTATGTCAAATACTGTCATTTTCTTAAAATATTATTGAGTTTAAATTTAAGCATTAAAAAACAAGGAAATCTATAAATTAGGGGGTAAGTTGTTTGCTGTATTTAAATAATTCTGCTGATTCAATTAATTAGAGGCATTTTTAAGTGGCAACGTGCCCTCTATAATTTTGTTGGAATAGCATCCGCTAGTAATTGTGTTTCATGGGACTTTGTTTGTTATTTATTTTCCATGTTCTAGGTGGATTTTAACCACATAGAAACATAGGAAACATAGGGGATATTCATGTATTAATAATCTATTTTTAAACACATTTTAAGCATAGAAGCTACTTATCAGTTTATTCAATTTTTTAAACCACAATGGAACAGAGATAACATAGGTTTTATTCATGCATTGGTGCTGTATTTCATTTCATAGAATCACCGTTTTTTTATTATTTTTTTTTTACTGTACATTCTTAAAAGGATATTTTTTCTTAAATTAAATGGAAAACACTATTTAGATGAAGCTAACCAAAACAAAATTAGATCTACTTACTTACGAAATTATCGGCGCTGCAATTCAGGTGCATTCCCAATTAGGACCTGGTTTATTGGAAAGTATTTACCATGAATGCATGGTAATTGAATTAGAAAAAAGAGGATTACTGATTGAAAATGAAATGACTATTCCTATTTATTATGATGATCAGAAACTTGAAACAAGATTGCGATGCGATTTATTTGTAAATAATTCAATTGTTGTAGAATTGAAATCTGTTAAACAATTTGAACCTATTTTCGATGCACAATTATATTCTTATATGAAACTCTTAAAAGCTCCAAAGGGAATATTAATCAATTTTAATTGTGTTAGTATATTTAAAGAAGGACAGAAAACCCTCGTAAACGAACTTTTTAGATATTTACCAGCATAACCCTCTTTTTTCTTGAATGTTTCTGTTTCTGTAGGTTTAAAATTTATTCAGTTTTTTTTGACCTCCTTGGATTATTAAAAACAAAAAGGAAAATGATATCGTGTTATAACACATGTTTTTGAATTAAAAGCTCACATAGAATGTCAAAATAGTATAACTATGTTCCCTATATTTCTATGTGGTAAAAAAAGAAAAGCCCCGCACTTCGACTTTGCTCAGTGACCGTTGCTTTATGCTTATTTTACTTTTACTAATTAATTTACCAATAACTTATGTGAGGGAGCAAATTTTGTTAAAGTAATTCCTTCTACTGCTTTCGTGTATTCTTCAATCGTAGGAGTTCTTCCTAAGATCGTTGAAAGCACTACAACTGGCGTTGAAGAAAGCAATGATTCTCCTTTTTTACCATCTGTATCTTCCACTACTCGACCTTGGAATAAACGTGTAGATGTCGCCATAA
The DNA here is from genome assembly GCA_044233275.1 of Crocinitomicaceae bacterium. Lineage (GTDB taxonomy): Bacteria > Bacteroidota > Bacteroidia > Flavobacteriales_D > Crocinitomicaceae > M0103. The sequence continues at coordinate 1,637 of JBIIKG010000040.1, forward strand.
CAGTATCTCCTTTTTCCGCTTTCTCTTGATTACCCATACATAAGTTACAACCTGGACGCTCTAAGTACAACATGTTTTCATACTTCGTGCGCGCTTCACCTTTTGGCGCGTTATCATTGAATTCGAATCCAGAATATTTTTGCAAAACTTCCCAGTCACCTTCTGCTTTTAACTCATCAACGATGTTGTAGGTTGGTGGAGCAACAACTAATGGCGCTTTGAATTCTACTTTACCATTTTGCGCTTCTACGTTTTTCAACATTTGAGCAAGAATTTTCATATCTCCTTTGTGCACCATGCATGAACCAATAAATCCAAGATCTACTTTTTTCGTTCCACCATAGAATGACAACGGGCGAATCGTATCGTGCGTGTAGCGCTTTGAAACGTCTTTGTTGTTTACATCTGGGTCAGCAATCATTGGCTCAGCGATCAAATCTAGGTCAACCACTAATTCAGCGTAATATTTCGCGTTAGCATCTGGTGTCAATGCTGGTTTTTCACCTGATTGAATTTCCGCGATGCGTTTGTTTGCTTTGTCGATTAATCCTTGAAGAACACTCAAATGGTTGTCCATTCCTTTGTTAATCATGATTTGGATACGGCTCTTCGCAATTTCCAATGATTGAATCAAGGTCGCATCTTCTGAAATACAAATAGATGCTTTCGCTTTCATTTCAGCTGTCCAATCGGTAAATGTAAATGATTGATCGGCAGTTAATGTTCCGATGTGTACTTCGATTACTCTTCCTTGGAACACGTTCTCACCACCAAATTTGTTTAACATTTGTGCTTGAGTTGCGTGCACCACATCACGGAAATCCATGTAACTTTTCATTTCTCCTTTGAATGTCACTTTTACTGATTCTGGAATCGGCATTGAAGCTTCACCAGTCGCTAAAGCCAAGGCCACAGTTCCAGAATCGGCACCAAAGGCAACACCTTTTGACATACGTGTATGCGAGTCACCACCGATAATAATTGCCCAATCGTCGATTGTAATATCGTTTAATACTTTATGAATAACGTCTGTCATTGCGTGGTAAACTCCTTTCGGGTCACGCGCTGTGATTAAACCAAACTCGTTCATGAATTTCATCAATTTCGGGATATTTGCTTGCGCTTTTTTATCCCAAACAGATGCGGTGTGACATCCTGACTGATAAGCTCCGTCTACAATTGGAGAAATAACCGTTGCCGCCATTGATTCCAATTCTTGCGCTGTCATCAAACCAGTGGTATCTTGCGAACCAACGATATTCACTTCAACACGCACATCAGATCCAGCATGTAATACTTTTCCTGGTGTATTTCCAACTGCGTTACGATTGAAGATTTTCTCAACCGCTGTTAATCCTTGTCCATCATTTGAAATTTCTTTGGAAGGTGCAAATACCGCAGGAATATTCATTCCTAACGTTTTGCATGCGAATGTTTGAATTTTTTTACCGAAAACGATTGCATATGAACCACCCGCTTTGATGAATTCCATTTTTTGCGGTGTCAATGCTTTCGAGATATCGATCAATTCTTTATCGCCGTTATATAATTTTTTCGTTTTAGTATTGATTGTTAAAACCGTTCCAGTTGCAACAGAATAGGTATGTTCCAAAATAGGTTCTCCGTTTTCATCACGTACCACATTTCCTTCTGCATCAGTCTTCTTCACCCAGTTTTTTAAGTCAAGACCGATACCACCCGTTACATCAACCGTTGTTAAGAAGATTGGAGAGATACCGTTTGTTCCACCAACAATTGGAGCGATGTTCACGAAAGGAACGTAAGGACTTGCTTGTTTCCCTGTCCAAAGGGCTACGTTGTTTACTCCTGACATACGAGAAGAACCAACACCCATTGTTCCTTTTTCAGCGATCAACATGACGCTTTTATCAGGGTGTTGAGCTTTTAGCGCAGTAATTTCAGCTTGCGCTTCTGGTGTAATCATACATTTACCGTGCAATTCACGATCTGAGCGGGAATGCGCTTGATTTCCTGGAGACAATAAATCTGTAGAGATATCACCTTCACCTGCAATGAATGTAACAATCTTAATTTCTTCAGGAACTTCAGGTAGTTTTGTAAAGAAATCCGCTTGCGCATAACTTTCTAAAATTTCCTTTGCGATTGCATTACCTGCTTCATAAGCCACTTTCAAACGATCAGCATCTGCATCATACAGATACACTTGCGTTTTCAAAACATCTGCGGCACTTTTTGCGATAGTTGCATCATTTCCTAGTGCTAGATCAAGCAACACACCGATTGAAGGTCCACCTTTCATGTGTGACAACAATTCCAGGGCAAAAGCAGGAGTAATTTCAGCAACGTTTTCTTCACCAAGAATAATTTGTTTCAAGAAATGCGCTTTAGAAACCGCTGCAGGAGTTGTTCCTGGCAAGGTGTTATAGATAAAGAACTTCAGTGAATCAGTGCGGTATTCATTGCTCGTATCTTTGATTTGTGCAATGAGGTCATTCACGATTTCAGCAGTATCAATTGGCTTCGGATGAAGTCCCTGAGCTTTTCTTTCTTCGATTTCCTTGATGTATTCTTGATAATGATTCATAAATGGATAGTTTACTTTTATCGGGTCGTTTACTAATTCTCGCAAATTCGAACGGTTTGAGATTAACAGAAAAGGCGAAATAAGTTCACATTTTCAAGGGTTAACGCAACAAACGGTTCGGTGTGCGAATTTAATAAATAGAAATGGAAACCCAATGTTTCAGCGACTAAAACAGAGAAATTATTCAATAATTATGTGTGATTTTGCTTAAAACCAGACAGACAAATTGGCGAAACCTTGAAATTCCGTTTCTGTGCGCGTGCCATTGTTTCGAATAAATGCCTCGTTTCCTGCTTGAAAAAATCTTCCTTCCAGACGAAATAAACATTTATCGGTAATCGCATATCCTAATGACAATCCCGAACTAAAACATTGAAATCCGGGGTTATAATAATTAGGAAATACATAGGGTACAACTGCATTATCGGGATCATTCATGTACTCAACTCGAGCACTCAAACTGAGATTTTCTTTAATTTTGTAACGGGCAATGAAATTTGCTTGCCACCACATTTTATAGGAAGAACTGGAAATAAATCCATCTTTCATTTCTTGCATTCCGGCATAGGCACATGAGGTGATTTTCCATTTATTCTTTTCGAAAATCCAATAAACATCAGAGAAATAGCGCATTTTATCATTTGCACTTGAAAGCATCTTTTCATTGCCGACATAAGTATCCCAATTAATTAAATGGTTTTTATTGGGGCGATATTCCAGTTGAGTTCCCACTGACTTTTGATCGTTAACGTCCGAAATTTGTTGCCATCCATTTACTAGATAGGTGTAAAAAGTAATTTTTTCACCTAGTGGAAGGGAAAGTTTGATTCCACTCAGGTAATAGGGTACATATTCAGCGGAGAAACTTCGACTGTACATCAAATGATCTTTGGAAACAGCACTTTCATTGGTGTATGGAGAACCTAAGACTCCCGCGTCAAGCCAAATTTTCTTTTTCTTAAATAATTTCACGCCGATATTGCCCTCCAAAATAAATTTAGTACCACCTTTTTCATTAGCATAATTTTCATTCGTATAAGTACCGAATGCTGGAACAAAACGAGCGCGAACTCTTTTATCGGTATATTTCAAATCCAGATAAGCCAAATTGATTTGAAATGAATTGTGTTGATTTGAAGAAACAAAATAGGTATTTTGCTTTGATTTCGGTTGATTGAAATTAAAACTATAATAGGTATCTAAGTAAACCCCGAGGCTAACATTTCCAATTTTCAATCCGCTCGTGGTATCCATAAGTCCCGTATTGGCTACTTGTGCAAAAAATTGCGATGAATTATTGAGAAACAAAATGCCAAAGAGAATGGTTAAAAACTTCATGAATCAAAGTTAATTATTCTTGAATTACAACGATCAATCAGTGAAATTAAAAAACAGTATCTTTGAAAAAATAGCTGATTGCTGCATTTTTCTCCCATTCTACTTGCAGTTAATGATTTAATGGCTATCTTTGCAGCCTTAAAAATTTATTAATTAAACATTTCAAGTATGAATTCTTACGAAACTGTTTTCATTTTAACTCCCGTTTTGTCTGATGATCAGGCAAAGGAAGCAGTGCAGAAATTTGAAGGCGAATTGAAAGCTTTTGGTGCAAAAGTTAAGCATTCTGAAACATGGGGTCTACGCAAGTTGGCTTACCCAATTCAGAAAAAATCTACAGGATTTTATTTCCTTGTAGAGTTTGAAGCTGACGGTACTGTTGTAGCTGATTTCGAACTTATGATGAAACGCGATGAGCGCGTTCTTCGTTTTCTCACTGTAAAAATGGACAAAGACCACTTAACTTATTCTGAAAAGAGAAGAATTAGATTAGGTGAGAAAAAACCGGCTGCAAGTGCAGAAGCTTAATCATTAACCTTTAAATTTAGAAACTCATGTCACAAAACGATATTCGTTATTTGACTCCGATTAACATCGAGATCAATAAAGAGAAATACTGCCGTTTTAAGAAAAGCGGAATCAAGTTCATCGATCACAAGGATCCTAATTTCCTTTTGAAACTTGTTAATGAGCAAGGAAAAATCCTTCCTCGTCGTATCACTGGTACATCTGTGAAGTACCAAAAAAGAGTAAACAAAGCAATTAAGCGTGCACGTCACCTTGCTATTTTACCATATGTTGGTGATATGTTGAAATAAGACAATTGTTGAACACGATAAAATTTGAACAATGGAAGTAATTCTTAAGAAAAACGTAGATAAGCTAGGATACGCAAATGAGATTGTAACGGTTAAGCCTGGTTACGGGCGTAACTTTTTGATTCCTCAAGGATACGGTATTTTGGCAACTGCATCTGCTAAGAAAGCACATGCAGAGATCATGAAACAAAAAGCGCATAAAGAAACTAAGATGTTGGCTGAAGCGCAAGAATTAGCAGCGAAATTGGAGGCAACTTCATTAGTAATCGCTACTAAGGCTGGTGAAAATGGTAAGATTTTCGGAGCGATTAATACAGTTCAATTGTCTGAGGCATTGAAGAAAGCTGGATTTGATATCGACCGTAAGTCATTAAAAATCAAAGACGAGCCAATCAAAGAAGTTGGGACATTCGAAGCTGAAGCGAACCTTCACAAAGGTGTTAAACCAACTTTCAAATTCGAAGTTGTGGGAGAGTAATCTTCTAAAAAGTTATAAAAAGCTCGATTCAGTGAATCGAGCTTTTTTTGTGTCCAAAGGTATTTAGGGGTATTTGAAATTCTAGGATTTTTACCTTGCAACTCGCACCTCGACAGGCTCGGTAGCCTTTGCTTGGTAAGCATTATTCGAGAGATTTGAAGTACTTTTAGCGCGGCTAGCGCGGTGCCCAACATTCTTGAGATTTGATACATTAGAGGATTTGAAGATTTGAAGATTCTAATTTCGCGAAATTGCAACTTCGCAATATTGCGAAGAACACCTGATTTTATTGAGATACAGAGTGATGATTTAAATAGTTGAATTTCAATCTTTCATTGAAGTATTTTTCAACACCGATTTTTTGCACCTTTGCATGATGAAATGGAAGTCTTTTGTAGTGTTTTTTTCGCTTTTGCTTTCTGTAGCTTGTGGAAGCAATACTACTAACAAAAAAACAATTTCAAAAGAGGGAAAAATCATCGAATTTGCTGAACATTTTGAATTAATTCAAGACAGTGGATTTGTGCGTTTACACATTTTAGATGCCGAGAACAAATCAATTAAATTCAAGGCAGTTTTAGCGAAAAAAGCTCCTTCTTCTTTACCCAAAGAGTATGTTTTCATAAAGACTCCAGTGAAACGAATGATTGCTCTTTCTAGCACTCATATAGGCATGTTGTCAAAATTGGAAGGAATTAACTCGGTTGTTGGGATCAGTAATAAAAATTACATTGATAACACCGAATTACTTGAGCGCTCTAAAAGTGGAAAAGCAATCGAATTGGGAGATGAGGGAATGATTCCAATTGAAAGTATTGTCCGTTCGAAAGCGGAACTTATCGTTTTTAGTGATTTTGGAAATCCCTTTCCACATGCCACTCAATTAACCAAATTAGGTTTTACTATTTTACCAAATGTTGATTGGCGCGAAGAGCAACCATTGGGGAAAGCCGAATGGATTAAATTATATGGTTTTCTCATTGGAAAAGAAAAAGAAAGCATTGAAATTTTCAATTCAATCAAGGAGAAATACCTGACGTTGAAACAAGAAATGAAATCGCTAAGTCAGCGTCCAAGCGTAATCAGTGGAAACCTAATCGGAGATATCTGGTATGCACCGAACGGAAAAAGCTACAACTCGCAGCTAATTTCTGATGCTGGTGGCAAATATGTTTATGCTAAAATGGAAGGTACCGGAAGCATCATGCGATCGATGGAACAAATACTTTCAGAAAATGGCTCCACAACGTTTTGGATCAACCCAGGATTTAAATCTAAGAACGAGATTAGTGTATATAACGCTAAACTAAAACTTGTTCCTGCATTTCAACGGAATCAAGTGTATTGTTATTCAGCTAGAATGAATTATTTTTGGGAAATGAGTGCTGTTGAACCTCATCGTGTGCTGGAAGATCTTATTTTGATTTTTCATCCTGATAAGGCGAAGAAGAAAACATTCAATTTTTATTCTCGAATCAACTAAGCTTGGAAAAAAGACACCGTATATTATTGATCATTGCCTTGGTTCTTTTACCTATCTTAGGATACCTCCATTTAACTATTGGTCAAATTCAACTTTCAGCGGATGATTTTTACAATGCCATTTTCAATTATACCGATACAGAAACGGGACAACTATTAGTAAGAGAATTTCGTTTACCACGATTAATCATGGCGATTGTTGCTGGGTCTTCTTTGGCGATTGCCGGAATGCTGATGCAGACATTATTTAACAATCCTTTGGCTGGACCTTATGTCTTAGGAATAAATTCTGGCGCTAGTTTGGCTGTTGCACTCGGCACGCTCTCAGGAATTAGTTTTTTCAGTAGTAATATTGGTTTGATAGGTTTAGCTTTAATTGGCGCACTCGTTTTTGGATTCATTGTCCTTGGTTTTTCTTTATTTGTCAGAAATTCACTTTCCTTGTTACTTGTTGGAATTATGATTGGAAGCTTTACATCTGCTATAACAAGTTTGTTGCAGACTATTAGTTCAGCCGACAGTTTGAAAGTATTTACCATTTGGGGAATGGGCTCACTTCAGCAAGTTGAATTATCACAATTAGGAATCATAAGTGTTTTTTTTATTCTGGGCATATTCTTTAGTTTCTTCTTAATCAAACCTTTGAACGCTCTAGTATTGGGCGAAAATGCCTCCTTATTACTCGGTGTACCGGTTAAGAATTTACGGATTATCATTATTGTCATAACCGCATTGCTAGCCGGATTGGTGACGGCTTTTTGTGGACCGATTGCCTTTGTTGGTTTAGCCATTCCCAACCTCTGCAAAATGCTTTTCAAGACACAACAACATTTGGTTTTGCTACTCGGAAACATCCTATTAGGTGCACTCTTTTTAATCAGTTGTGACATTCTTGTTCAAAGTTTAGAACCTTTCATCCTTGTTCCAATCAACGTGATTACATCAATAGTTGGAGCACCTTTCGTTATTTTTATCATTCTAAAACGACTGGCATGATTCGATTCAACAAGGCACAAATTGGCTATCAACAACCTTTGCTCTTTATTGATCAATTAGAATTAAAATCTGGAGAAATCTATGTTCTGATTGGTGCTAACGGGAAAGGGAAAACCACCTTATTAAAATCAATCAATGGATTACAAGCATTAGTTTCTGGTGAAATCGAACTTGATCATAGGGTAACATCAGTCTTGAATAACAAAGATTTATCGAACTTAGTGGCCTTTGTATCTTCTAAATTTGACGGAATTGAACATTTGAAAGTGTACGACTTTATTGCATTGGGTAGAACACCTTACACAAACCTTTTTGGTCGACTTTCAACACAAGATCATGTTCAAATATCACGCGCCATAAAAACACTAGGAATCGGATATTTATCAGACAAACTTACAACTGAAATTAGTGATGGTGAAAGACAACTTTGTGCTATAGCGAGAGCATTGGCTCAAGAAACTCCAATTATTACCTTGGATGAACCAACTGCATTTTTGGATTACGCCAATCGAGTGAAGGTATTAAGCATTCTGAAATCGCTGGCCATGGATCAACAGAAATGTGTTGTTCTTTCCACTCATGATATCGATATTTGCCTAGAAATGAACTTACCTATTTTGTATATTGATAGCAATAGCAATCATTTGATTCAAACGAAAACTGCAACCAAATCCTTATTACTCCAGCATTGTTTTGGAATGTAAAAAAGGCCCTTGTCATAGCAAGAGCCTTTAACTAAAAATTGATTGAATTATTCTTTAATTATTTTGTAGGTTTTTCCATTTATTTGAAGGAAATAAATTCCTGATTCAAATTGGGTTAAATCGACTTCATTTTGAACTTCTTTCTTCTTTAATAATTGACCACTTGCATTCAGAATTGTAATTTCTATGTTTTCGTTTGATTCATTTAAAAAGCGAATAATTGAGTTTGTTGGATTTGGAGATAATATGATTTCCGCATTCGAACCTTCAGCTAAACCTGCAAAAGAACAAGTAGTTTCAGTAATTAATGTGCTTGGTGATGCATTTAAGGATGTCTGAAACGTTGTCCATGCTGCATTATCGTTCTTTAGTTGATAAGCTAACCAAGAATCCAGAAAACTATATGTTCTAGTTTGTTGTTCGGCACGCGTAATCGAAATACCTGTTGAAGCGGTAATTTCGCCAAAATCACAGTTAAAATTCGTGTTGGCAAAATAACAATGCGCACCACCAACCACATTGATAAAAGTTTTACAAGTCGAACTCAATCCATCGTAAATTGGAACGTGGTGTTCATCAGGTGGTGTTACTCCATCTTGACCCCCTGAAAAAATGATGGCCGGAACTGTCACATTCGAAGCAGCAGCAATAGCAGAAGGATCAGTTTCTGCCGGCGCTAGTCCAACAACTGCTTTAATTGACGTATTTGTTGATGCAGCTAAAATAGTTGCGCCTCCTCCCATTGAGTGACCCATTAAAGCGGAATTACCATTGATTTTTTGATAAAACAGCGATGTGGCCAAAGCATCTTCAGCCTGCATTCTTGCTTCAATAACATTGATATCCAAACCAAAGTCACCATGACTTGGAGCTGGAAACAATGAGCCCTCTGTTCTTGGAAATGCTAAAATATATCCCATTGGTGCATAGTGTTCCCAAATATTGGTGTAAGCGTCCCAAGACATGGCGAATCCATGACCAAAAACAATAATCGGGAAATCACCTGAGGCAACTGCAGTGTTCTCTCCAGCGGTAGTTGCAGGATAATAAATTTCTGTTTGTATTTGTCTTCCTGAACCTCCACCTGATCCAAAACCACCCGTTCTAGCGGGATCGTTAAAGGTTATCGTTGTATGCCCAATTTGATACTGAGAAAATGAACAAAAGGCAATCACCGTAAAAAGTGTCAATTTTACTAGTTTTTTCATGCAATGCAGATTTAATTGTTTTTAGTAGCCATCCCGTTTAGAAGGATGTTTGAGTTATTAAGTTATTCTTCAAATTTAGCTTGTTCTTTCTAATTGATCACCTAAATATTCATAATATTTTTTTTAAAAAAAACTATGAATCAAACTCGAATATATATAACAGGAGCGTTCACTAAAAACTCCTAAACACTTATCACAGCTAAATAATTCCCTTCTGAACAACCTACCCTGCCCAACCTTCTTTGTCCAATGTTCTGTATTGAATTGCTTCTGCTAAATGTCGAACATCAATGCTTTCCGAATGATCTAAATCTGCGATTGTTCGCGCCACTTTTATAATTCTATCATACGCTCTGGCTGATAATCCAAGTCGATCCATGGCATTTTTGAGGATTGCATTTCCATTTTCGTCGATGCGACAATGCGAGTCCAATTCATTTCGTGACATTTGCGCATTGCAATGAACACCTGATTTCGATGCATATCGTTCGCGTTGGAGTAAACGTGCTTTTTGCACTCGGGTACGAATGTCTTTTGAACCTTCTGATGGAACATCATTCGTTAACTCATCATAAGAAACAGGCGTCACTTCCACATGCAAATCAATTCGATCGAGCAAAGGTCCAGATATTTTATTGAGATAGCGTTGCACGACTCCTGGTCCGCAAACACATTCTTTATCGGGGTGATTGTGGTATCCACACGGACACGGATTCATTGCCGCGACGAGCATAAAACTTGCAGGATAATCAACCGAAAACTTTGCTCTTGAAATCGTCACACAACGATCTTCGAGCGGTTGACGCATGACTTCAAGAACTGTTCTTTTATATTCTGGTAATTCATCTAAAAACAAAACGCCATTGTGGGCCAAAGAGATTTCACCTGGTTGCGGGTATCCACCTCCACCGACTAAAGCGACATCTGAAATGGTGTGATGTGGCTTGCGGAAAGGACGCTGAGTAACAAGCCCTTTTTCAACTTTAATTTTTCCTGCGACACTATGAATCTTCGTTGTTTCAAGCGCTTCTTCGATACTCATGGGAGGCAGAATAGTTGAAAGTCGTTTAGCAAGCATGGATTTTCCTGCTCCCGGCGGACCAATTAATATAACGTTGTGTCCACCAGCTGCTGCAATTTCGAATGCACGTTTGATATTCATTTGTCCCTTGACATCTTTAAAATCAACTTCCAGCTCATCCACTTTTCGTTGGAATTCTTCAGAGATATTGACTTTTATCGGCGTAATTTCCAAATCACCATTGAAGAAGTCGATCACTTGCTTTAAATTGTCTGCTGCAATAACTTCCAAGCCTTCAACAACCGCTGCTTCTTGACTATTACCAGCTGGCAAAACAATGCCTTTAAATCCTTCCGCTTTTGCTTGAAGCGCTATTGGAAGGATTCCTTTCATTGGATTGAGATTGCCATCGAGTGACAATTCACCAATGACAACGTATTCTGCTAATTTAAGCTGACTCACTTGTTCACTTACCGCTAGAATTCCCAGCGCAATTGGAAGATCAAACATAGATCCTTCTTTGCGAATATCAGCCGGTGCCATGTTGACCGTTATTTCTTTTCCAGGAAAGTTAAAATTGTTGTTTTTGAATGCCGCTTTAATGCGTTGGTGACTTTCTTTAACTGCGCTATCGGGTAATCCGACTAAAAAAAAATTGATTCCTTGTCCGAGATTTACTTCAATTGTAATCGTCGTTGCATTGATACCAAATACAGTGCTGCTGTAGGTTTTTACTAACATAAATAGTGATTGTTAAGGTTAATTCTATTATTAAGTTAGTGAAATAGTTGATTTCTTACAATAGCTTGGGGAATTAATTTGGGATTTGGGATTTGGGATTTGGGACTTGAAACGAGAGACTTGGGGTTTAGGATAAACAAAAAAAGCCGATATCACATGGATACCGGCTGCATATTTTGAACAGACGATGAATTAACGCTTGTGCATTCCTTCGTCAGAAACTGTCAATTTTTTTCTTCCTTTCGCACGACGTGAAGCTAAAACACGACGTCCGTTTTTCGTAGCCATACGACTTCTAAAGCCATGTTTGTTTCTTCTTTTTCTTACTGATGGCTGAAATGTTCTCTTACTCATGATCTATATTCTTTAGCTTGTGTTCTGAAAATTTTGGACTGCAAAGATAGGTGTTTTTTGAATATTTCAAAGTGTTTGATTAAAAATATATAAAAAAGCATGAAAAGACATTTTTCACCCCTATTTTTGCATACTAAATAATAATAGCGAATGCTCCGTCCGAACAAAGATAAAACGAAAAAAATCAAACTGACAAAAGAAAGTATCACTAAGGCAAAAGGTATCTTCGCATACCTTCGCCCCTACCGATTTACATTTATGATTGGCTGGATCTTTTTGGTTCTTTCATCATCGGTTGGACTTCTATTCCCCTATTTAATGGGCGAATTACTTGGTAGTCCAAACAAAAGTGTTACCGGTTCTGGCGATGCAATTAGTTTAATGTCACTTGATAATATCAATTCAATTGCATTAGCCTTGTTTCTTTTGTTTGCCACGCAATCGATTTTTTCCTTCTTCAGAGTAGTCATTTTTACGAATGTGACAGAAAATGCTTTACGCGATTTACGCAACGATGCCTTCTCAAAATTGATTTACATGCCGATGGATTTCTTCAATCGAAACAAAGTAGGAGAATTAACCAGTCGCATTTCATCAGATATTACTCAGCTTCAGGACACACTTAAAACAACGATTGCCGAATTCTTTAGACAAATTGTGATTATCCTCGGAAGTATTATTTTCCTTTTATTCATTTCATGGAAATTAGCCTTGATCATGCTAGCAACTGTTCCTGTAATGGCGATTGTTGCGGTTTTCTTCGGTCGCTTCATTCGTAAATTATCAAAAGAAGCACAAGATTTTTCGGCAGAATCAAATTCGATTATCGAAGAAGCGCTTTCTGGAATTAGTAACGTGAAGTCATTTACGAATGAAGTATTCGTTCTGAATCGCTACAAAAAATCAACAACTGAAATCCGCGACTTAAATGTAAAAAGTGGTATTTGGAGAGGTGTATTCGTTTCGTTTATCATTTTCTGTTTATTTGGAGCAATTGTATTTATCATCTGGCAAGGTTTATTGATGACGCAGGGACCAAATCCTGAATTGGAGAGCAATGGCTTTTTCCAATTTGTAATGTTTACTGTAATGATGGGAGCTTCGATTGGATCTGTCCCAGAATTGTACGCTGGAATTCAAAAAGCAATTGGAGCAACGGAAAATTTGATGAATATTATTCAAGAGAAAAGCGAACGTGAATTATTAACGGGCAGAATGCATCCTGAAATTAAAGGAAATGTTGCTTTCAATCGAGTTTCTTTTACTTATCCTCAGCGAAATGATATTCAAGTGTTGAATGATATTTCTTTCGATGCAAAAACGAATGATACAATTGCACTTGTTGGTTCTTCCGGATCAGGAAAATCTACAATTGCTTCCTTGATTCTGAATTATTACCCACTTGAGTCAGGTGAAATATTGTTTGATGGCAATAGAGCCGATCAAATTGATGTTGAATACCTGCGTCAACATATGGCAATCGTACCACAAGAAGTGATTTTATTTGGCGGTACCATTCATGAAAATATATTGTTTGGAAATCCTACTGCTAGTGAAGAAGAAGTGCTTGAGGCGGCTAAAAAAGCCAATGCTTGGGAATTCATCAGTTCGTTCCCTGAAGGTATGAACACACAAGTCGGTGATAGAGGTATTCAACTTTCTGGTGGACAAAAACAACGGATTGCAATTGCGCGAGCAATTATAAAAAATCCAACGATATTGATTCTAGATGAAGCGACTTCCGCATTGGATTCTGAATCAGAACGTTTGGTTCAAGATGCTTTAGAAAAATTGATGGTAGGAAGAACATCATTTGTTATTGCGCATCGTTTATCGACGATTAAAAAAGCCGATAAGATCTTGGTTATTCAGCACGGACAAATTGTAGAATCAGGAACACATGATTCATTAATTTTACAAAAAGGAGTGTACTCCAACTTAGTAGATTTGCAAGGTGTGGAAATGTCATAAAAATGAAAAAAGTACTGACTCTATTCATCGGAATTCTACTTTTTACTGGTTGTAAAGAAGACAATCCAATGCAATCGTTTGATTCTTGGATCGGAATATGGACCGAAAATCAAGCAGATGGCACCTTCAAAGAATCATGGACAAAAGAGAGCGATACGCTTTTTCTAGGTGCAAGTTCGATGGTCAGTGAAAAAGACACCTTGTTTCAGGAAAATATTCGTCTCGTTCTTCGAGGTAAGGATATCTTTTACATTCCGACCGTTCCAGGCCAAAACGAAGACAAACCAGTTGCTTTTAAATTGATTACTTCTAGCGATAAAACATGGACATTTGAAAACAAAGCTCATGATTATCCTTCTCAAATCATTTACACCTTGAACAACCAAAATTCAATCACAGCTACCATTCAGGGTACCGAAAATAACCGTTCAAAGAAATTTTCATTATTTTTGAAACGAAAATAAGGAAGGACAATTCAATTATTAATTTTATTATTTTGATCCGATTTTTAACTGTATAATCAAGTATTAGTTAGGGTAAAGAACAATTAGCAGATGAATCAAAATCGATTTTTCTGAATTTTTAATCTGTTAGTTTACAATGTTATTATATATTTGAACTAACCTCTGCTCACTTAAAACCGTTTTAGAGTTTATGAAAAAAGCTCAAATTTTGTCTCTCTTTATATTATTGCCTATACTTAGTTGGAGTCAATTGAGTTTTTTTGCACGGTATGGTTTAAAAAGTGACATCTATTTATACCCTATTTCATTCGGAAACTCTCAATCACATTTTAATCATACCCAACCCTCTATTGGTGTAAATTATAGAACTAGTAAACATTTTGAACTGAGCACTCAATTAGGTTATATTCATAAAAGGGGATTGCAAGCGCAATACCAGAGATCTAAAAATTCGGGAGGTGGATCAAGTCCATCAAGTTCCTTTTCCAACACTTACACATCCAATCTTTATGCAGAAATCTTAACGATTAAAATAGAACCTACCTACATTTTTGAAAGAGGAAATATTATCAATACGAATAGTCAAATTCGATTTAGTTGTTTTTGGCAGCTAGATTTTCCAATTTATCAGAAAGAAAATAAAGGTGGTTTCTTTGAATACTCTTCTCAAGAAACATATCCAGACACTTATATTTATACAAATAACTATTCACAATCGGATATGGCTCTTTTTAAGATCAGACCGACCGTTTACACAGGAGTGTCAATTGCACAAAATTGGTACATAAAAAACTATTTTATTCAACTACAGTATTCCTGTTTTGTATCCTGGAAAAGTCGCTACAAAACTCTTTTTGACGAAAATGCCATTAATGGAGAAGAAGTTTTCTCTATACCTTATGGAACGGAAGAAGATTCTCGGAAATTTGGTAGCGAATTATCACTAACATTTGGATGGTCGGATCTAGAAAAAAAAATCATCAAGAAAAAGTAAAAAAATATCGGCCAACTGTTCCAGCCCAAAACGAAGACAAGCCAGTTGCTTTTAAATTGATTACTTCAAGCGATAAAACGTGGACATTTGAAAACAAAGCTCATGATTATCCTTCTCAAATCATTTACACCTTGAACAACCAAAATTCAATCACAGCTACCATTCAGGGTACCGAAAATAACCGTTCAAAGAAATTTTCATTATTTTTGAAACGAAAATAAACTATTTTTA
>JBIIKG010000041.1:0-16998 GCA_044233275.1 Crocinitomicaceae bacterium
AAATGGAATGGATGCATTGCACATGGGATTAGAAGTTGATGTTGCATGGAATATTCATAAGTCACTTGTTCTAGAGGCAATGGCATCTGTAGGTGATTGGACTTGGCAATCTTCAGAAACAATTGATGTTTTAGGAACAAAATTTACGTTTGATGCTAAAGGTGTGCATGTCGGAGATGCTGCACAGTCAACTTATGCCGGAAGTTTGAGATGGTCCTTCATTAAGAATGGATATGTTAAAGTGAAATACACATTCTTTGATCGTTATTATAGTTCATTTGATCCCTTTAGTTTACAAGGTGCAAACAGTGGACGAGAATCGTGGAAAATTCCATCTTATGGTATAATGTCTATTCACGCTGGTTATAGAGTTAAATTTGAAAGAAGTGCCTTAAATTTTAAAGGAAATGTATTTAATGCATTAAATGCTTTGTATATTTCGGATGCTCGTAATAATGGTCACCAAGATGGTTCTGAAAATTTTGATGCTAATTCCGCAACTGTGTTTTTTGGTCAAGGTACAACCTTTAATGTATCGGTAGGTTTTGAATTTTAATAAATGAATAAATAAAAAAAAAATGAAAAGAATTCTATTAATAACACTTGGATTGGTATCGGGATTATGCGCTCAAGCCCAAGCAACAATTGCTGATGCTCGTGCATTGGGGGTAGGTCAAACTGTAACTATTAAAGGTGTTGTAACCAACGGATCCGAACTTGGAAACATTCGATATTTGCAAGATGCGACGGGTGGATTGGCAGCTTTTAGTGCAACACTTAGTAGCGTTCAACGCTATGATTCCATTACCGTAACGGGTACTTTATTAGAGTTTAGTGGATTATTGGAATTGTCTCCAGTAAGTTCATTTACAAATCATGGTGCTGCAACTGTTGTTCCAACGCCTTTACAATTGCCAATTTTATCAGCTGCTGAGATTCATGAGTCAAAGTTGATACAAATGCAGAATGTTACATTTGTTCAAACTGGAAACTTTGCTGCAGGGAATTCAACAGTGCAGATTACGAATGGAACAAATACATTTGATGTTCGAATCAATGGTTCAACAAATATTGATGGTACAGCTATTCCAACCGGACCTTTAACCATTACGGGTCTGCTAGGTCAATTTAACGCTAACTATCAAATCATTCCAAGAGATTTAAATGATTTGGTCGCATATGTTGCTCCAGACAAAGAAATCAATGTTCTAGTGAATGGAAATAATGTTTTGAACAATTCAACATTATTTGTGGGTGGTGCAAGTGTCTTGAATGTATCGATTCAAAATTTAGGCACAAACAGTTTATCTATAACAGGCGCGAATTTTACAGGTGCGAATACTGGAGATTTTTCAACAACAATTAATACTTCTACAGTAGTTGGTGGCGCTTCAAATCCATACACTATTACTTTCGCTCCAGCAGGAACAGGTTCTCGTTTTGCAACTATCTCTATCGGGAATAATGATGCTGATGAAAATCCTTTCGTGATTAATTTAGAAGGTGTTGGAACAAATAACCTTGCTACTGAACCAACTTCAAATCCAACTGGATTAACCTTCCCAGTGATTGAAGCTTATACGCTTTCTGGACAATACACTGCAGGTGTTGGTGCTACTAAATACATTGTTTTATGGAAAAATGGTAGTGCAATTACGGGCGCTCCAGTTGATGGGACTTCTTATTTAAGAGGTGATGTTGTTGGTGATGCACGTGTTGCTTATGTAGGTGCTGGAACTGGTTTCACGCCTCGTGGAATTATCGCTAATCAGAATTACTACTTTAAAGTATATGCTTTTAATGGTCAAGGTGGATTTGAAAACTACCAAACGACTTCACCAGCAACCGGAAACACGACTAGTTTAGGTCAGAATATAGGAAATTACTACAATGGAATTTCTTCTTCTTCTACTTCGTTAGTAACTGATTTGAGAACCTTAATTAATCCGCATACTCAATTGACATACTTCATGTACAAGCAAACAATGATGAATGAGTTTGAAGTACGCGATACGACAAATGGACAATCTTACGTTACTTGTGCATATTCAGGTGAAAGAAAAGTATTTACCGATCCTTTCGATTGGACACCAACTGGATACAGTAGAGAGCATACATTCAGTCACTCTTGGATGCCATCTTTCCCTGCTGATAATCCCGAAGAACCTGAATACACAGATCAACATCATTTGTTTCCAACAAATTTACAAGGAGCGAATTCACCAAGAAGTAACTTACCCATGGATGAAATCACTGGTATAGTTGAATTTACTTATTTAGAAGGATCTGTCGGTTATAATGGAAGTCAATTGGTTTATGAACCAAGAGCTGCTCAGAAAGGTAACGCTGCACGTGCAATAATGTACATGGCTGTTTGTTATAATTTTCCTTTGAATGGTAATATTAGTTCGACTGTTCAAAATGCTCAAACACTTGTGAACTGGCATTACGCAGATTTACCAGATAATTATGAAATTGCACGTCACGAATACATATTTGACTTACAAGGAAATAGAAATCCATTCATTGACTCGGTTGATTTTGCTTGTCATGTTAATATTGATGATAATTCATACACTGCTTGTTCAATTTCAATTGAAGAGAAAGTGGATGCAAATCTTTCTGTATTCCCTGTTCCTTCAAATGACAATATTTATGTTCAAGTGAATGGCACCGTTATTTCAGGATATGAAATCATTGACATGAATGGTAAAGTAGTTGATCAAAAAGCTTCAACAAATCACGATGTTTTGATTTTAAATGCTGCTGATTATTCAAAGGGTGTTTATCAAATCAAAGTTACAACTCCTTATGGAGAAGCAACAAGAAAGTTGATTATCGAATAAATCATGTTTCGATTTTTCGTTTACATAATTCTTATAGGAGCAGGCTTAACGGCCTGCTCTTCTGTTTCATCCTATCGCATAAGCAGTGAGCGAATTGATGTTGTTTCCAATAGTACGACAGCAACAGCGCTGGATACTATAATTCAACCTTATCAGGACTCTGTAAAGAATGAAATGAGTGAGGTGTTAGCGCTTGCCGATACTAATTTTTTTATTCTTAGAAAACCTTCAGGAAATCTGAATAATTGGGTGGCTGACGCAATTTTCGTGAATCAAACGCGCAATGTGCGTTTAAGTGAACCTACTTTTTGTCTATTAAATAATGGTGGGATTCGTTCGACACTCAATAAAGGTGAAATAACAAAAGGAGATATTTACAAATTGATGCCTTTTGATAACGAATTGGTTTGGGTTAAATTACCAATTGAAGTTCTCAAAGATATTACAGATTACCTGATAACAAAGGGTGGTGAACCAATTTCCAATGCCAAATTGAGTAATTCAAATCTAGAAATTAATGGCATGCGAAAAGAATCAACTCACTTCTGGGTCATAACTTCAGATTATTTGATGAATGGTGCAGATAATATGCGCTTTTTTAAAAAAAGGGTAGAGGTAATGTATCCCCAAAAATTATTGAGAGATGCTTTGCTGGAAGAAGCCAAAAACCAAGGCACATTGATCAGTGTGAATGAGAACCGAATGAATTTTTAATTCGACTATGAAAAGAAGAAGTTTTGTTCAAAAGGGTATTTTGCTCACTGGAGCAACCATAATTGCGCCTTCATTGATTGCTCAAACTTCGAATGAGAAGAAAAAAGTCAAGCAACTGACTATTTTGCATACGAATGATACCCATTCGACTATTGAACCCTTTCCAGCTAATCATTCAAAGTTTCCAGGGAAGGGTGGAGTTGTGAATCGCTTTAATTTGATTCAGAAAATTCGCTCAGAGGAGGAGAATGTGCTTTTGTTAGATGCAGGAGATATTTTTCAAGGGACACCTTACTTCAATATGTTTGGTGGAGTCATTGAAATGAAAGTCATGTCTAAAATGGGCTATGATGCAGCTACTATGGGAAATCATGACTTTGATGGTGGAATGGATGGATTTCTCAAAGCAAAGGAATACGCTGATTTTCCTTTTTTGTGTTCAAATTACGATTTTTCAGAAACAATCCTGAAGAATCAAACACAAGATTTACTTATCAAGGAAATAGGTGGTTTAAAAGTGGGGATTTTTGGAATTGGCGTGGAATTGAAAGGCTTAGTTCCAGATGATAAATTCGGTGAAACTGTTTATTTAGATCCAATTTCAACTGCAAATCGGGTAGCATTAGAACTAAAAAAGAAAGGATGTGATTTGATTATTTGTCTTTCGCATTTAGGTTATCAATACGAAAGTGATAAGATTTCAGATTTGAAATTGGCAGCAGCAACAAAAAACATTCATTTAATAATTGGTGGACATACGCATACATTTTTGGATAAACCAACTGAGGTGAAAAATAGCGAAGGTCAAATTGTCCTTGTAAATCAAGTTGGTTGGGGAGGAATTCATTTGGGAAGAATTGATTTTGACATTGAAATGAAAAGATTTAACAGAAAACAAGTTGTCGAAATACAATAAATACCCAACCTTTGCATCAAAGCATAACGTTATACCTAAAAAAGAAAGTATGTTGAAGAAGTTTATTGTTTTAGTGATTGCATTTATTCCAGTTTTGGCTTATTCGCAAGAAGAACGTATCGTTATTGTTGAAAAAGGGAGATCAAGAAAAGAACCGAAAGATCACAAAATTGTGGATAATAGTTATGTGATAAAGTTTTCACCTTTACAAATGCTTCGTGGTGAAATCAATCTTGGTCTTGAAAAGACAATTAATGAAATGTCGAGTGTTGAAATTGAATTGGGTCCAACCATTTCTGAAATTGGATTTTCCGTTAATGAGAATCACTTTAATGATCCATTTGGAGGGCCAGGAGCTGCAAGAATTACGGGGACTGGATTTTTTGGTTCAGTTGCATATCGCTTTTATCCGATGGATGGGATGAAAGTCTTGAATGGGTTTTACATATCTCCTGTTTTTAAGTACCGTTTATATAATTTTGGATTATCAGATTATTCTGGAGTTCTTGCTGAGACAAAGGGGAGAGAAGGACAAACCATGTTCACAATGAACGTCGGTGTTCAACGATGGTATTCAGATCATTTTTCAATGGATTTTTTCGCAGGTTTAGGTCTTTGTCAAGAAGTGCACAAGACAGCAAGAGCCAAATATGAATACAATGGTTCAACTGGAGAATACGATTATTCTTGGGATCGATATTCTTATCATGGTGTTAGATTTACAGCTACGATGGGAGTGAAGATTGGTATTGGGAGATAAATTATAAAAACCATTACACACAAAAAAAACTCAGTGAAATCACTGAGTTTTTTTGTATCAATTATTTTGTAATTATAAGTGTATAACCTCACCGTATGCAGCTGCAGCAGCTTCCATAATTGCTTCTGACATTGTTGGGTGAGGGTGAACAGTTTTGATAATATCGTGTCCAGTTGTTTCCAATTTACGAATAGAAACGATTTCAGCAATCATCTCCGTTACGTTTGCACCAATCATGTGCGCGCCTAATAGCTCGCCATATTTCGCATCAAAAATCAATTTCACAAATCCATCTTTCGCTCCAGCAGCACTTGCTTTACCTGAAGCAGAGAATGGGAACTTACCAATTTTGATGTCTTTACCTGCTTCCTTCGCTTGCTTTTCTGTCATACCAACAGAAGCAACTTCAGGGGAAGAATACGTACATCCTGGGATATTTCCGTAATCCAACGGTTCTGGGTGGTGACCAGCAATTTTCTCTACACAGATAATTCCTTCAGCAGAAGCAACGTGTGCCAATGCAGCAGTAGGAATAACATCACCAATTGCATAGAATCCGGGAATATTTGTTTGGTAGAAATCATTCACAAGGATACGTCCTTTGTCAACCACAATACCAACGTCTTCTAAACCTAAATTTTCAATGTTTGCAGCAATACCAACAGCAGAAAGAACAACATCACATTCGATTTTTTCCTCTCCTTTAGCCGTTTTAACTGTAACAACACAACCTTTACCTTTCGTGTCAACTGATTCAACAGAAGAACCTGTCATTACATTGATTCCCATTTTCTTGAAGGACTTCTCTAATTGCTTAGAAACTTCTTCGTCTTCAATTGGAACAATGTTCGGTAAATATTCAACAATTGTTACTTCTGTTCCAATTGCGTTGTAGAAATAAGCAAACTCAACACCAATTGCTCCTGAACCAACAACCACTATTTTCTTAGGTTGCGATTTCAAGGTCATTGCCTGACGGTACCCGATGATTTTCTCACCATCTTGTGGCAAGTTAGGAAGTTCACGTGAACGAGCACCTGTAGCGATAATAACACCTTTGTCAGCCGTGTACTCAGTTGAAGTTCCATCTTCTGCTGTAACAACAACTTTTTTGCCGGCTTTTATAACTCCATTTCCTTTTAAAACGTCAATTTTATTCTTCTTCATTAAGAATTGAATACCATTGCTCATCCCATTTGCTACACCGCGACTTCTATCAACCATTCCAGAAAAATCAGCTTTCGCTTCTTTAACTGAAATTCCATAATCATTCGCATGTGTTATGTATTCAAATACATTTGCGCTTTTTAACAATGCTTTGGTTGGAATACACCCCCAGTTTAAGCAAATTCCACCAAGGGATTCACGTTCAACAATAGCTGTTTTTAATCCAAGTTGTGATGCGCGAATAGCTGTTACATATCCGCCTGGTCCACTACCAATAACTATAAGGTCGTAATTCATATCTCTAACAATAAAAATGTTGTGGACGAAGTTAAGGATTTTTATTTTGTACGAAATGGATTTAACAGCTTCGTTTCAACAAAAGGACAAAAAAAAACACCGTTGCTTTGTTTCTGTTAAACTTTGCAACGGTGTTTGTAATATGGATTCCGAAGTATTAAATCGGATCTTCTTCGAAGTGTAATTCCTGAGCTTTCTTGCGTGATAGTTTTGCTTGAATGCGGTCAACAATATAATACATCATCGGAACAACGATAATCGTTAGGAACATTGAACTGGTTAATCCACCAATTAATACCCATGCCAAACCGTTTTTCCATTCTGCACCTGAACCCGATGCTGTTGCGATTGGAATCATACCAATGACCATCGCTATTGTTGTCATTAAGATTGGACGCATTCTTTCTCGAACAGATTCTAACAAAGCATTGTAAGTAGATTTCCCTTCTGCTTTAAGGTGATTGGTAAAATCGACAATCAAAATGGCATTTTTGGCTACTAATCCTAAGAGCATTAACATTCCTAACATGGTAAAAATCCCCATAGTTGAAGAAGTTAAGTTTAAGGCAAGTATAGCTCCAACGAGCGCAACTAGAATGGAGAACAATACTACAAATGGATATACAAAGTTATCGTACAATGCAACCATGATGAGGTAAACGAGAATTAATCCAATTCCCATCGCCATACCTAATGCACCCATCGATTCGTTCTGACGTTTTACTTCACCACCCCACAGCATGCGCACATTTTCATCCAAGGGATTTTCTTCTAAATAATCTGTTATACCTGTTGCAACATTCCCAGAGGCAGTTCCTAAAACATAGGCTCTAATTGTGGTGTTTGGAATTCTGTTCTTGCGTTCCAATGATCCATTTGCATTTTCAATGGTCACATCTGCAAATTCACTCAAGCGAACTTGTTTCCCGTCATTTGCAGTGAAGGTCATTGATTTGATATCGTCAATATTTTTACGGTCAAACTTATCAATCATCACACGAATGTCGTATTCCTGACCTTTATCGTCGAATTGTGAATCGTCATTCCCTGTTAATGCGTTCTGAAGTTGCATTCCAATAACAGCTATTGGAAGTCCAAGCTGACCCATTTTTTCTCGATTCAATTCAATACGAACTTCTGGTGAAACGTCATCTGTTGAAATCGTTGGATCTTTGGCCCCTTTTATTTCTAAAATGGCATCCTTTAAACGTTTCGCTTCTTTCATCAATAAATCTGTATCCTCTGATGAAAGGAAGATTTCAATTGGAGCTTCTTCTGATTCAACCATTCCTATGTTCAAGGCTTTTACCTCAATTCCCGGGTATTTCGCTTCGATTTCATTGCGAATGGCATTCATATATTTAATCGTAGGAATTTCTTTTTGCTTTCCAGGCTTCATTTTTACAGTTAATTCAGATCTGTTTTCTGAACCAAATGAAGCTGCTCCCATTCCTGAACTTGGTCCACCTACGTTTGCAAAAACGATGTCAACCATCTCTTTTTGAGCTAAAATCATTTGCTCAATTTCAAGGGTTGTTGTATTGTTCTCCTCGAAAGTGGCACTTTTATCGTATTTCAACTTAATCATGAATTTTCCTTGGTCACCTTGCGCAACGAACTCTTGCCCCACGATTCCTAATCCCATAGAAGCCATACTTGCAAAGAAAATAACCAAAACTGATACTCCTGCAATGATTTTGTGGCGCAATGACCAAGCTACTAACTTCACATATTGATTGGTGAAAATGTCAACTCGCTTCTCAAACCAAATTAAAATAGCCTGAAGTGGATTTTTCGGATTCAATTTAACTTCTTTCGCAAAACGAGATGCCAACCAAGGAGTAAGCGTGAAACAAACAAATAGTGACATCAGGGTGGATACGACGACGACAGCCGAGAATTGTCTCAAAATGTCGGAAATCGTACCTTCAATAAACATAACTGGTGAGAATACCACGACATCCACTAAGGTAATGGCAAGTGCAGTAAAACCAATTTCGTTTCGTCCGTCTAAGGCAGCTTGACGTCGGTTTTTACCCATTTGTAAATGGCGATAGATATTTTCCAATACAACGATTGAGTCATCCACTAAAATTCCAATTACCAATGACATAGCAAGAAGTGTCATTAAGTTTAAGGTATATCCTAACAAATACATCGCAACAAAAGTGGTAATCAAGGATGCTGGAATGGCAATCAGGACAATGAATGCATTTCTTAAACTGTGCAAAAACAAAAGCATTACAACAGCTACCAACAAAACAGCTAATTCAAGATCATGGATTACTGCATCTACTGATTCAATCGTGGGTATAGAAGTGTCTGTTGCAATCGTAAATTCAACACCTTGTTTTTTGTATTTCTTTTCAATTTCCTTAAAATTTTCTTTTGTTGCAACTGCCATGTCTACTGCATTGGCATCACTTTGTTTTGTTATTCTTAATCCAATACCATTCGCCCCATTGAAACGAGAAACGGTAAGTTGATCAATGGAACCATCTTCCACATCCGCAACATCTGATAAGCGAACAACTGATGTCCCAGTTGAATAAACTATAAGGTTTTGAAGGTCTGAAACGGTTTTAAATTTACCTGCCAAACGAACGGTCATTTGTTCTTCGTTGTCTTTTAGTTTACCTGTTGGAAATTCGACGTTAGATGATGAAATTGCTTGATTGATACTTGACATCGATAAGCCGTACATTTTCATTTTTTCTTTGTCTACATTGACTCTAAACTCTCGTTTTTCACCCCCAATCACCACAACATCAGCAACACCTTTTGTTTGTTTAATTAAGGGGAGAATTTGATCATCCATCAACTCCATGAAATCACGATCGTCCATGTTTTTAGCAACAGCGCTTACTTGTAAAACCGGCGATGCATTGGGCTCAATTTTGGCAATTACAGGCGTGTTTGCTCCCTCGGGTAGTTTATTGAGAACGTTATTTACTTTTCGTTGCGCGTCTTCCAAGGACTTGTCAATATTTGCGGAAGCTTTAAATTCGAGTAAAACAATGGAGGCATTATCCAACGAAAAGGCAGTTACCTCTACAATGTTTTCAAGTCCACTCAAGGCATCTTCCAATGGTTTTGCTACCTGACTTTCAACAGTTGCTGGGGATGCACCTGGATAAGTAGTCGTAACCGTTAAAATAGGAGGGGAGAAGTCAGGAAGTAATTCATAACTCAGTTGATTGTAACTTATTAAACCTCCTCCAATCAGAATTGTAAAAATTACAATAATGAAGGAAGGACGTTTTATCGATAATTCTGTTAATGTCATGACAATTCGTTGTTATTTCGTTTTAACCTTTGAGTTGTTTTGCAAGTTCACTTGTCCTTTGATCACAATAAGATCCGATTTCGATAGTCCACTGATTACTTCGATAAATTCGCCATCAGAAGTTCCTGCGCTGAATGAAGTTAAAATCGCTTTTCCGTTGCGGATAACATACACCTGTGGATTTTTCGATGAACCAATCAGTGCTTTTCTTGGAACGGAAAGTGACGTTATGCTTTTATCATTGTTTAATGAAGCTGATCCATACATTCCGGCCATCAATTCTTGTTTTTGATTCGGAACGGTGATTTGAATTTTAAAGTTGTGTGATTTATCGGCTTGAACACTGATGTTACTCACGTTTCCTGAAAATGTTCTATTTCCATAAATATCAGCTTTCAATTCAACGCTTTGACCTAGCTTAAATTTCAAGATGTCACGTTCTGGAACGCTGATGGTTAGTTTTAACGAAGAAATATCTGTTATTTCTGCAATTGGAGTTCCGTTTCCAATGAACGAACCTAAATCAACCATTTTCTTTGTGACAACACCTGAAAAAGGAGCAGTAATTGTTGTACTTCTCAATTGCTTTTCAATCAGACTTTTTTGAATTTCAGCAGAACGAAGTCCAAGCTTCGTTTTTTCAACTTGTACACCTGAAACAACATTGTCTTTCCCAAGATTCGTGTAACGAGCATCATCATTTTTTTGACCTTCTAAAGCAACTTCAGCGTTTTCAAGTTGCAAGCGAAGCAATTCATCATCAATTTTTGCAATGACTTGACCTTTCGAAATACGATCACCTTCTTCGATGGAAAGTTTGATTAGTTTCCCTTGGGCATCAGCGCTAATTGTATTTTGTCTATATGCTTCAAATGTCCCGAGAAAGTTATAAGAGCTTTCAAATGTATGCATCGATGGAGAAATTCCTTCAACTAATACAGCTGCATCTGAATTGTGGATGTAAATTTTCTTTTCAGCTTCTTCCTTGTTTGAAAGCAATTTGGCGATGATTAATCCAACAAATACAATGGAGACAACTGTGATGGTAATTATTCGTTTGTTCATTTTGTGCGTTTTAATACTTTTATTTTTTGTTTTTATTCCCTATTTTATACTACCGATTGATCTTAAATATTCCAATTCAGCTTGGCGTAATTGAATATATGATGCAACAACATTTGTTTGTGCTTGTTGAAGGCCATTGTCAGCATCAATTAAATCGTTTGAAGAAATTGTTCCTTGCTCATATTTGAGTTTGGCTTGGTCATACACTCTTTCTGACAATCTCAATTGCTCTTTTGAAACAGTCAATGCATTCGCTTGTACTTCAATTTGACGTTTTGCATTGGCAGCCTTCATGTCCAATTGCTGCTGTGCAAGGGATTGTTGATTTTGAATTTTTTCAGCGTTGATTGCATTCGCTTTTTGCTTGTGGAATTTTTCTAATCCATCAAATAAGGTCCAGTCCAATCGCAATCCAATAAATGCACCTTCGATTCCAACACGAAAATCATCTTCAGGTTCCAAGTTGTAATTATAGTTGTAGCTTGCGTAAAAGGAAAGGTTAGGCAAATAAGCCATGTTTGTACCTTTACGCTCCTCTTTGTTCATCTTCTCTTGCGCTGCAAGCATTTCCATTTCGGTGTAAACAATTGATGAATTATCTACTAGAATTGATTTCTCAACTAAATTATCCGCAGCCAAGGAAATTGGACTATTTACATCCATTCCAATTAAAATCTTCAAATAGGTCTCAAGTTGCTGTTTTGAAGCTAAAAGGGATTGGTTGGTATTCACCAATGTTAAACGGTTGATTTCTAATTTATCTACTTCTGTTTGAATCAATAAATCTTGATCAACCATTGCTTGCATGTTTGTAATCAATTTGCTCATATTGGTTAGATTGCCTTGCACAAAAGTCAATTGTTTGTTAATCGCTTGAAGATTGAAATATGTACTAGCAACCTGTTGCTTCACGTCTTGCTCAGTCATTCTTCGTTGAATATCAACAATTTCCGAATTTATTTTCAAGGCTGTTAATCCATAATTCACTTGTGGATTGTAAAGCACTTGAGTTAATGTTAACGTATTGCTCAAGTTATAAGGAACTCCAAATTGAACCGTTGAAAATGTTCCCGGAGGTCCACCAAAAAAGGCAGCAGGTACAACCTGTCCTGGAATTATCGCATTGTATTTATAATCACCAGAAAACGCAAGATGTGGTAATCGAGCCGACATGTAAGCACTTCTTTCACGATCATTGATGGTTACATCTAACTGGGAATTGCGAATAGTCAAGTTGGCTGTGTCGGCCATTCTTAAGCACGTTTCAAGATCTAATCCTTGAGATGAAGCGCTCAGGACAGAAGCAAAAACAGCAATTCCGAGGAGTTTAAATTTCATTGCTTTCATTTTGTTGAATTGTTTTTTGGAAATAAATAGTTCACCAACATTTCTGTGACGTGGCTTTGATGTGATTTTAATTGAAGAGCATATTCTTCATCATTTAACTGATGTATATTTTTCATTAGATTTTTTGCCATCGTAGGATATTGGCAATTGGACATGATAAGCATGGTCATACTGATAAGATTGATTTCTCTCATTGTACCTTCTTGCTGTGCTTTAATGCATTCATTGAAAATTCCTGTTTCTGCAATTTTTTCAAAATGAATAGTGTGTTCGCTAGCTGCACAGCCTTCTTCACGATTCATTTCATTGATAATAAAGCTAGGAAGTTCTGGGTGTTTTGTTAAAAACTCGAATTCTCTTTCAATGAAAATCCGCATTTTCTGTTCCAGCGATTGCTCTGAATTAAAGACATGGATCATGGATAATAAAAAATCCTCCATAGCTGACTTGAAAATCAATTCAAATAGTTGTCCTTTAGATCGAAAATAGTAATTCACCAAAGCGACATTTTCTCCAGCAGCTTTAGCAATTTCTCTCGACGAGCAACCAGCAAAGCCCTTCGCTAGGAACACTTCCTTGGCTGCAGCCTTTATTTTCTCTTCTGTTGTTGCATCTTTTTTCATTCAATCACATTGATGGCATCAAAATTAAACAACTATTTTAAACAAGTGTTTAAAACAAGCGTATAAAATGTTAATTTTTTCTAATAGATCTTAACTAAAAAAGGAAATAAAAAAGCCCTCGAATCAATCAGAGGGCTTATGAAATTTTAACTATTATTTCTTATACTGCAACGTTATGTTCTCTTAAGGCATCGTTTAAAGATGTTTTTAAATCTGTCGATTCTTTTCGTTGTCCAATGATCAAGGCACATGGAACAGAAAAATCTCCGGCAGGAAAAGATTTAATGTAAGATCCAGGAATAACAACACTTCTTGGAGGAACATATCCTTTCATTTCAACAGGATCATTTCCTGTAACATCAATTATTTTGGTTGATTTAGTCAATACAACATTGGCACCCAATACAGCTTGCGTTCCAACACGAACACCTTCTACCACAATGCAACGTGAACCGATGAATGCATCATCTTCAATTATAACTGGTGCAGCTTGCAATGGCTCAAGTACTCCACCAATTCCAACACCACCACTCAAATGAACATTTTTACCTATTTGAGCACATGATCCAACCGTTGCCCATGTATCGACCATCGTACCTGAATCAACATAAGCACCGATGTTCACATAAGATGGCATCATGATCACACCTGGCGCAACAAAAGCACCGTATCGCGCAACTGCGGGTGGAACAACGCGAACGCCTAATTCTTTGTAATTTGTTTTAAGCGCCATTTTATCGTGGAATTCAAAAGGTCCAACCTCAATTGTCTCCATTTGACGAATTGGGAAGTACATAACAACTGCCTTTTTCACCCATTCGTTGACAATCCATTCGCCCGATTCAGTTGGTTCAGCAACGCGAATAATGCCTTTATCTATTTCTTCAATTACATGCTCAATAGCAGCAATGGTTGATTTTTCTTTTAAAAGCTCGCGATTTTCCCAAGCTGCTTCAATGATTGATCTCATTTGTATAATTTTCAGCAAAGATAATCATTGCTTTCAAATCAATTTCTCAAACTATATTTGTGTTATGGGAAAAATACTCGCAATAGATTTTGGAATGAAACGAACTGGATTGGCCATAACTGATTCTTCGAATATTATTGCAAGTCCATTGGAAACAGTTGATACCCAAAATTTGATGAATCGCTTGGTGGAATTGGTGGAAAAGGAAAATATTTCCACCATCGTTTTAGGGGAGCCTAAAAACCTCGACAGTTCAGATACGCACATTACTCAAAATGTCCGCTTGTTGAAGGAAGCACTTGAAAAGAAGTTCGAAACAGTGAAAATTGTTTCAGTTGATGAGCGTTTTACCTCGAAAATGGCCTTTCAATCTATGATAGATGGTGGCATGAAGAAAAAACAACGTCAAGAGAAAGGAACGGTTGATAAAGTAAGTGCAGCAATCATTTTACAGTCCTATTTGGCACAGATTACGAGATAATTCGACACACTTTTCATTGATTCGCTTGAAAGGATTAATTTTGCATAAAATTTAATAGAATGATTTTACCCATAGTTGCATACGGCGACCCGGTTTTAAAAAAGGAAGCGGAAGAAATATCGAAGGAGTATCCCGAACTTCCTAAGTTGATTGAAGACATGTTCGAAACGATGTACAAGGCATCCGGTGTTGGATTAGCTGCTCCTCAAATAGGTCGAGCAATTCGATTGTTTATAGTTGATGGTAGTCCTTTTGCTGAGGACGATGACGATGAGGAGGAAGAACCAGATCCACGAGCAGCTGATATGTTTGGCTTTAAGAAAGTATTCATCAATCCAGTAATTGAGGAAGAAGAAGGCGAAGAATGGGGTTTTCAAGAAGGTTGTCTATCCATTCCTAAAATTAGGGAAGAGGTATTCCGAAAAGAAATCGTCCATATTTCGTATTATGATGAAAATTGGCAATTCCATGAGGAAAAGTTTGATGGCTACAAAGCCCGCATTATTCAACATGAATATGACCATATTGATGGAATTTTATTCACCGACCATTTGTCTCCTCTTAAAAGACGATTGTTAACGAAGCGACTTCAAAATATTTCTAAAGGCGAAATCAATGTGGATTATAAAATGAAATTTCCTGCCATGAAAAAAGGCAGATAACTCTGTAAAATGTATAATTATGAAGATTAAATTTATTTTTGGATTGACAGTTTTGTTGATTTTTGCAGCGTGTGGAAATGGCAACAAGGATGGAAATGACGCGCCAAAACCTTCGAAAGAAGAATTAAGAGGAAACATCAAACAAATGGAGGATTCGTTAAAAGGTTTGCAGGCAAATTTGTCTGAAATCAAGCAGATTCCAAATTTAACACGTATCGAATTGATCAATCGTTTATTGGCATTTTATTACAATTATCCTGAGGATACTTACGCAGCGGAATGTTTGGATAAAGTTCACATGACATACTCAGGAATGAATGTCCATGAAAAAGCAGTTGCTTATGCAGATACCATATTGGAGAAATATCCTAAATACGTTAATCGTGCTATGATTCTTGAAAGTCAAGGAAGTAGTTACGATATTTTTATGCAACCAAGAGATTCTGCGAAAGTGCGTTATTTCTACACAATGTTATTGAAAGAGAATCCTTCCATGGACAAGGACAAGCAGGCTGGAATTAAAGATCGATTGAAAAATAATCACTTAAATTTTGATCAATACATCGAAAAGAAAATGGATGAAATAGCTAATAAATAAGCGCTGTTAACGTTCTGTTAAAAAGAAATTCGAAATAAAATCTTATCTTACATTTGTTTAGAACGAATTTATAAAAAATTAGAATCATGAAAAAAGCAGTATTTAGGTTAGTATTGATGTTGATGGCGGTGATGTCTTTCAACAAAGCAGCAGCTCAAATTGAAAGTGGACCGAAAATCGATTTCACAAAAGAAACGCATGACTATGGTACAATTAAATACGGTGCAGATGGTTCATGTAGTTTTGAATTTAAAAACACGGGAAATGCTCCTTTGATCATTTCAAATGCAAAAGGTTCTTGTGGTTGTACAGTTCCAGAATGGCCGAAAGAACCAATCGCTCCTGGAGCTAAAGCTTCAATTAAAGTGAAGTATGACACCAAAAGACCAGGTGCTATCAACAAAAGTGTGACTATCACATCAAATGCAGTGAACGAACCAACGAAAGTTATTCGTATCAAAGGAAATGTCCTACCTGCACCAGAAGGAACAGCACCAGTAAACAACTCTGGAGTTCCTGCAAATAATTAAGATGAGGCTATTATTCGCGATCATAATATTAGCATTGAATTCCGCCCTTGGCTTCGGTCAGGTGGCGGAATTTAGTTTAAAGCAATCGGTATATAAGTTTCCGAGTTCAATTGAAGGCAAAGTATTAGAACACGAATTTGTTTTTACCAATACAGGAACAGTTCCGTTGATATTTGATGGTTATTCAGTGGCATGCACATGCACAAAGTTAATTTTGCCCGAGGCACCCATTCAACCAGGGAAGCAAGGAGTGATTAAATTAACCTTTGATACAGAAGGAAAATCATTTTATCAAGATCGAATCATTTACCTTAAAACCAATACCAAAAAGAAAACCGAGAAGCTTCGAATCAAAGTTTATGTTGAACCAAAGCCAATCAAATAAGTCACAAAAAAATCTTGTTAACGATGTGTTAAACAATTTAACAAGTACAAACCATCTATTAAATTTGAATCATTAAAACACTAAAAATTAAAACTATGAAAAAAGTAATCTTTTCTTTATTGTTGATGCTAGTTGCATTGACTTCTGCAAACAAAGCAATGGCTCAAGATAGTGGAGCTAAAATCGATTTCACAAAAGAAACACATGACTACGGTACGGTAAAATACGGTGCTGATGGAACTTGTACATTTGAATTTAAAAATACAGGAAATGCACCTTTGATTATTTCTAACGCGAAAGGATCTTGTGGTTGTACAGTTCCAGAATGGCCGAAAGAACCAATTGCTCCAG
>JBIIKG010000190.1:0-5415 GCA_044233275.1 Crocinitomicaceae bacterium
GCAAGGTTTCAGCGTAAACCTTGATGGTATTCGAACTGTAGCGCTTTGATTGTAAATAATGCTCGAAACGCACAATTTCATTCGACTTGATGTTATCCAAGGGTTCCAAAAAATCAGAAGGACGCAAATGGGAACGTTTGTATTCCACACTTTCTAGTTGCCTTTCAAAAAATTCAACCTGCACCTTACCTTCAACGTGAGAAAGGAGCAAATCAATGGACAAATCGTTCTCGTCAAATACGAACGATTTTTCGTACTTATCCCAATGAACTTGTTCAAGTGAACGAAACAAAGCATACAAATTCCGATTGAATGGAAAGGTGACGTAATAGTAGGTTTTTAAGCCAATTTCCTGGCGGTTTAGGTTAATGGTAGGTAACATGAAAAATCAATTTTCACCTTAAGTTAATGAAAAAGTTGATGTAGAAAAAGTGGTTGAGTAAAAAAGAAATCTAAAATGTATAGTATCAATCGTAGTATAAAATGATAAAGAATAAATGGGCATTGTATTTTAGGTTTTTGCAGTTTGAACTGAAAGTAGATGATATTTGAGGAAGCTCCAGAGGAGATCGCCGAAAAATATCCTACTTTCAGAAGAACTCAAAATGAAGCGCATAGCAAAATGATTGTTTAAGAATGATGAATCGCGCTTCAACGTAAATACACAGCCCTTGATTTTTTTGTTTCGTTTCCTTGCACTTACGTTTAGTCTTCAGAAGCAGTGCTTCTTCTTATCAAGAAAAAAATGAAAGGAATTATTTTTTAGCAGTTAATATTTCGCGTAAACTATTGATATAGAATGGTTTTAGTATTAAAGTCTTCTAAAATAGATTAATCAAAAAAAAGAGGTCCAACCCGTAAGTTGAACCTCTTTCCTTTCTAGCTTGGAGAGCTATTGTAAAGATTACATTTTGATGAACTTCGCTTGGTAAACACCAGTGTTGTTCGTCAATTGAATGAAGTAATTTCCATTTTCTAATTCTGAAACTGAAACTTCATTGTTCACAACTTTTCCTGATTTCACTACTGATCCGATTGCATTAAGAACCGAAAATTCAGTTGCTGTCATGTTTGAAATCTTGATTACATCACTTGATGGATTTGGATAAACTTCAAATTTTGAAGCATCTAAATCTGAAATGTTAGCTAAACTTGGAACTAATACAGCGTCAATTACGTGAACAACTCCATTGTCTGATAACAAATCTGCAGCCGTAACAGTTGCATTGTTCACCATAACACCACTCATTAAGTTTATAGTAACTGATTGACCGTTTAATGTTGCAACTGGACCGTTAACAAGTGCAGTAGATAATACTTCTGAACCAACAACATGGTAAAGTAAAATATCTTCTAATTCTGGATTAGCAAGAATTCCAGCTAAGTTAGTTCCTAAAGCAGTTGCTAAATTGTCGAATGCTGTATTTGTTGGAGCAAAAACCGTCAAAGAAGCGAAAGGATTTGTTAAAGCAGGAAGCAAACGAGCTTCAACTACTGCAGCAACTAGAGTTGTGTGAGCCGTTGAGCCTAATGCAACGTCAGCAACTGTTTCAGCAGGCAAAACAACTGCATTTAAAACATGAACAACACCGTTATCAGCTTGAAGATTCGCTGTAGTTACTTGTGCTTGATTGATGAATACATTTGCACCATCAATTGTTACTTTCAATGTGTTTGCAGGGTTCAATGGCGTTGCAATTTGACCGTTTGTTAATGCACCTGATACTACTTCAGCACCTAAAACATGGTACAATAAAATATTTTCAAGATCTGGTGAAGCTAATAATTGTGCAGCAGTAATATTTAGCGCTGTTAAAGCAGCTGTAAATGCAGCATTAGTTGGAGCAAATACAGTTAATTGAGAGAAAGGATTTGTTAAAGCAGGAAGTAAACGAGCTTCAACTACTGCAGCAACTAGAGTTGTATGAGCCGTTGAGCCTAATGCAACGTCAGCAACTGTTTCAGCAGGCAAAACAACCGCATTTAAAACATGAACAACACCGTTATCAGCCTGAAGATTCGCTGCAGTTACTTGTGCTTGATTGATGAATACATTTGCACCATCAATTGTTACTTTCAATGTGTTTGCAGGGTTCAATGGCGTTGCAATTTGACCGTTTGTTAACGCACCTGATACAACTTCAGCACCCAAAACATGGTACAATAAAATATTTTCAAGATCTGGTGAAGCTAATAATTGTGCAGCAGTAATATTTAGCGCTGTTAGAGCAGCTGTAAATGCAGCATTAGTTGGAGCAAATACAGTTAACTGAGAGAAAGGATTTGTCAAAGCTGGAAGCAAACGAGCTTCAACTACTGCAGCCACTAATGTTGTGTGAGCTGTTGAACCCAAAGCAACGTCTGCAACTGTTTGAGCAGGCAAGACAACTCCATTTAAAACATGAACAACTCCATTGTCAGCCTGAAGATTCGCTGCAGTTACTTGTGCTTGATTGATGAATACATTTGCACCATCAATTGTTACTTTTAAGGTATTAGCCGTATTTAATGGAGTTGCAATTTGACCATTCGTCAAAGCTCCTGATACTACTTCAGCACCCAAAACATGGTACAATAAAATATTTTCTAAATCTGGTGAAGCTAATAATTGTGCAGCAGTAAGATTTAGCGCTGTTAAAGCAGCTGTAAATGCTTCATTTGTAGGTGCAAATACTGTCAATTGAGAAAGAGGGTTTGTCAATGCTGGAAGAAGACGTGCTTCAATTACTGCAGCAACTAATGTTGTGTGAGCTGCTGAACCCAAAGCAACGTCTGCTACTGTTTGAGCAGGCAAAAGAACAGCGCCGATTGAATGAACTACACCATTGTCTGCTTGTAAGTCTGCTGCATTTACTTGCGCATGATTGATAAATACGCTAGGTCCATCTAATGTAACTTTCAATGTGTTTGCTGTGTTCAAGGGTGTTGCAATTTGACCATTTGTCAAAGCACCTGATACTACTTCTGCTCCAAGTACATGGTATAATAGAATATTCGTCAAATCAGGATTCGCTAATAAACCTGGGATGTCTGTTCCTAAAGCAGTTGCAAGTGCGTTGAAGGCTGCGTCATCTGGAGCAAAAACTGTTAATGTTCCAGCAGGGTTTTGTAAAGCGACATCTAATCCTTCTTGAATTAATGCAGCTTCTAATAATGTGTGATTAGGACTAGTCGCGATAACATCGTCAAAAACGTTTGTTTGTGCCGAAAGACCAAAGGTTAATAATAACATCGATAGCGAAGCCGATGCTGATTTAAGGTTTAGAGAGATTAATTTTCTTTTCATACAATAATTTTTTTTGTTTAACTTATTACTCAAAACATTAAACAAAATAGTATGAAAAAAGTTTTTGAAAAGGTAAATATATAATCAAATTAATTTTTAAAATAAATCAGTTAGTCAGTGTATTAATAATTTAAAATATTGATAATAAAGTATTTAGATTTTTTTATTTACAATGTAAAATAAAATTATTTTTTTCTAAAAATAATAGCGTATGCTAAAAGTTGTACCATCAATCAAATAAATTAAACCTGATTTTCCTTCAACAAAAAAAGTAAAATCTCCAATTGCTCTTTCGAAAGATGTTTACACGGAATTTCAGTAAGCTGAAGCGGTGAGTTTGTGGCCAACTGAATACTTGCTTGTCCTTTGTGAGTATGAACAAAAATGCCAGTAAGCGCAGAAATATCTAGCGATTTTTCGATAAATCGCCAGTGATTAAAATAGCGATAGGAGAGTTGATTTCCGTTGATTTCTATTCCTCCCCAGTCCTTTTTAGTGTAAAACCGGTAGTTGAGCAAAAAATACATGAAGCTTAGAATGAATCCTAAAACGCTCAGAATCAAAACGCCTATACCAACTGATTGTTGAATTTTTTGTTCACTCGCATCGGAAGAAAAAGGCGAATTGAGCACTTGAATTCCAAAAGCAACCAATCCCAAACAAAATCCACCTACAAAAATCAGCACAACAGTGTGCATATGGTTATTTCGAAAGGTGTATGGGAATTGATTCAAACCAACTAAAGTTTAATCTTCAAATTTCTTGAAAATTACACTCGCAATATGTCCGCCAAATCCGAAGGTATTGCTCATCGCATACGTCATTTCTTTGGCTTTCGCTTTACCCATCGGGAAATCGAACATTCCTTTGAAATCAGGTTCCATGTCTGTTGTATTAATCGTTGGAGGAACCATTCCATCTTTTAATGCCATAACACATGCAATTCCTTCAATCGCTCCAGCGGCACCAAGCAAGTGGCCTGTCATCGATTTAGTCGCAGAGACAGAAAGGGACTTATGATTCCCAAAAACGCGTTTCGCAGCAATCAATTCTGAGTTGTCGCCTTGTGGAGTAGAGGTAGCATGCATATTGATATAATCAACTTGTTCAGCTGTAATTCCAGCTTCGCGCATGGCTTCCACCATTCCAAGCACAGCTCCGTCACCTTCAGGGTGCGTTCCGGTCAAGTGATATGCATCAGCAGCCATTCCGCCACCTACAACTTCTGCGTAGATTGTCGCCCCACGACGCTTTGCGTGTTCGTATTCTTCTAAAATCATTGCTCCGGCACCTTCGCCCATCACAAAACCATCGCGGTTTATGTCAAAAGGTCGAGAAGCGGTCTCCGGCGAATCATTTCGGGTAGAAAGTGCTTTTGCGGAGGAAAATCCCCCAATAGCCGATTGATTAATTGCCGCCTCTGACCCTCCAGAAATAATCATATCCGCTTTATCCCACTTAATATAATTGAACGCTTCTATCAAGGCAGTATTGGAAGTTGCACAAGCAGAAACAGGACAAAAATTTACACCACGTAAGCCATATTTAATTGAAATAATTCCAGAAGCGATGTCAACCAAAATACGTGGAATGAAGTAAGGCGTGAAACGGGGAGTACCATCGCCATTGCAAAATTCCATCATCTGATCCTGAAACGTTTGAATACCGCCATTCCCTGAACCCCAGATAACGCCAATTCGGTCTTTGTTTAAGGTGTCAAAATCAATGTTACCATTCTCAATCGCTTCAGCTACTGCCACAAGCGCATACTGTGAAAAGGAATCGTATTTGCGAATTTCCTTCACATCAAAATGTTCTTTCGGATCGAAATTTTTCAACTCACACGCAAAAGTGGTTTTGAATTTAGACGTGTCAAATTTGGTGATGGGTGCGGCACCGCTAACGCCATTTTTCAAATTCGTCCAATAGTCATTCAAATTATTTCCAATTGGTGTCAACGCACCTATTCCAGTAATTACTACTCGTCTCATGCTTGTAAAATTGTCTTTTTATTGTGGGTTTTTTGGGGTTTGGTTGATTGGGTTTTAAATTGGTTTGGTCCATTGGGTTTTTTGGTAGTGTTTGGTCGCGAGCAAACACTACTACAAAAAACACAAATAAAATTATTA
>JBIIKG010000191.1:0-5371 GCA_044233275.1 Crocinitomicaceae bacterium
ATTTGTTAGTATTTCTTTCATCTCTTTCTTGTCATATTCTCAGCAATTAACCGTTGAAAGTATTTGGAAGAAATACGAATTCGGAAGCCAAGGCGTGGAAGGGTTTAAATCCATGAAGGATGGTTTACATTTCACGAAACTCTCAGAAATTGATGGGAAATTAGCCATAACAAAACATAAAATTACAGATTCAGAAGGCAAGGGTGAAGTTTTGGTTACAGATGCACAACTAACTTTCAATGGAAAAATAATCGATGTTAACGATTATGAATTTAATGATGACGAGTCTAAATTACTTATTACCACAAATACAAAAAGCATCTATCGCAGGAGCTATACTGCTGAATACTATTTATTGGATTTAGTTTCAAAAAAAATCGATCAGCTTGATGCGAAACATTCTCCACAAACGTTAGCTGAATATTCACCAGACGGAACAAAAGTATCGTATATCTACAAAAACGATATCTATGTGAAAGACCTTAAAACAGGTAAAGCGCGAAAATTAACCTTGGATGGTAAATCCAACAAGGTAATAAACGGAACTACTGATTGGGTGTACGAAGAAGAATTTGGAATCACAAAAGCATATGATTGGTCACCTGATAGTAAAAAAATTGCTTTTCTGCGCTTTAATGAAAAACAAGTGAAAGAGTTTTCTTTGACGTATTATAAGAATGAACTTTATCCAGAGAATTATACCTTTAAATATCCTAAGGCGGGAGAAGTAAACTCTGTTGTCACAGCTCATTTGTTAGATGTCAAATCAAGTAAAATAAGTACGATCAATGTTGGTGAATATGAATATATTCCTCGCCTACAATGGTCAAACGTTGAAAATAAAATCATCCTTCTGACACTTAACCGTTATCAAAACCATTTAAAATATCACCTTATTGACGCAACAAGCAAAAAAGCGTCTAGTAAAGTTTTCTTCGAAGAAAAATCTGCTACTTATGTTGAAATTGACAATAACCTATTGATTTTAAAGGATGGTAAGTCAATTCTAAGAACAAGTGAAGCAGATGGATTCAATCATATTTACAGCATCAACTTTGAAGGAAAATCAACCCAAATAACAAAAGGCAAATGGGATGTGATTGAATTATACGGTATCGATAATGCCAATCAATTCATCTATTATTCCTCTGCAGAAAACTCAGCAATTTCAAAGTGTATTTATAAGATTTCTATAAACGGTGAAGGAAAAACCTTGATTTCAATGCCAGAAGGCTACAATGATGCTGAATTCACAACTGGCATGAATTATTTTGTCAAGACATATTCAAATGCTAATAGCCCTGCTGTTATTTCGTTATGCGATAACACAGGTAAAATGATTGCTGTTCTTGAGGACAATCAAAAGCTTCGAGACAAACTAAGTACCTTCAGCTTAAGCAAAAAGGAGTTTATGACCTTTGATTTAGGAACTCATTCACTCAATGGTTGGATGATGAAACCAGCAAATTTCGATGCTTCTAAAAAATATCCTGTTTATATGATTGTTTATGGAGGGCCAGGTCACAACGAAGTATTGGATAGCTGGGGAGGAATGAACTATATGTACCATCAACTTTTAACACAAGAAGGTTTTATAGTTGTTTCAGTAGATCCAAGAGGTACAATGTTCAGAGGAGCTGAATTTAAAAAGGCCACTTATTTACAATTAGGTAAATTAGAAACGGAAGATTTGATTGCAACAGGTAAAAAATTACAAGGCATGCCATTTATTGACGCCAATCGAATTGGAATTCAAGGTTGGAGTTATGGTGGATTTATGTCATCATTAGCCATCACCAAAGGCGCAGACGTATTCAAAATGGCTATAGCAGTTGCTCCAGTCACGAATTGGAAATGGTATGATAACATTTACACCGAACGATTCATGAGAACACCGAAGGAAAACCAAAGTGGATACGATGATAATTCTCCTATCAATTTTGTAAAGCAAATGAAAGGAAAGTATTTATTAATTCATGGATCTGGTGACGACAATGTACACTATCAAAATACGATGGAAATGGTCAATGCATTGGTCGCTGCGGATAAACAATTTGATTTATTCATTTACCCGAATAAAAATCATGGAATATATGGTGGTAACACACGTAATCACTTGTACAACATGATGCTCAATTACACGAAGGAAAATCTATAATAGTTTGTTCTGTCAGCCAATCTGGAAGCGGCCTTCTAAAAAAGTAGGGTGTCTAAAAAAATTATTTCAAAAGCGCAGTAACTAAATGAAATTAGTTTATTAATTTAGGCTCGCATTAAACAATACAAAGACTATTAAAGGACACAAAATGAGTGAAATTGCAAAAATTGAATTAGGAGGCCAGGTATATGAGTTTCCAGTAATCGAAGGTACAGAAAAGGAAAAAGCGATTGACATCAGCAAGCTTCGCGACGTTACAGGTTATATTACCTTAGACACAGGATATAAAAATACTGGTGCGACAAAGAGTGGTATTACCTTTTTAGATGGTGAACTTGGAATTCTTCACTACCGAGGTTATTCAATTGAACAATTAGCTGAAAAAGCTTCATTCCTAGAAGTTGCTTATTTATTGATTTACGGAGAATTGCCAACTCAAGCAGAGTTAGATGCTTTTATCTTAAGCATTACAAAGCACACCCTGATTCATGAAGATATGAAGCAATTTTTTGAAGCATACCCCGCAAAAGCTCATCCAATGGGTGTTTTAGCTTCAATGGTTTGCTCATTATCAACTTTCTACCCTGAGTCATTAGACCCAAACAGATCTAAAGAAGCAAAAGATTTAACTATCCACCGTCTTTTAGCTAAGTTGCCAACTTTAGCTGCGTGGTCGTATAAAAACGCAATGCGTCACCCATTCATGTATCCTAGAAATGAATTTAGCTACTGCGAAAATTTCTTACACATGATGTTTGCAATGCCAACTGAAGATTACAAAGTTGATCCAGTTGTTGTAAGC
The DNA here is from genome assembly GCA_044233275.1 of Crocinitomicaceae bacterium. Taxonomy (GTDB): domain Bacteria; phylum Bacteroidota; class Bacteroidia; order Flavobacteriales_D; family Crocinitomicaceae; genus M0103. The sequence continues at coordinate 2,961 of JBIIKG010000191.1, forward strand.
GCATTAAACAAACTGTTAATCCTTCACGCTGACCACGAGCAAAACTGTTCTACTTCTACAGTTCGTATCGTTGGATCATCTCAGTCAAATTTATATTCCTCAATCTCTGCTGGTATTTCTGCACTTTGGGGTCCACTTCACGGTGGTGCCAACCAAGAAGTAATCGAAATGCTTGAGCAAATTCACCAAGATGGTGGAGATGTTGATAAATGGGTTGCTAAAGCGAAAGACAAAGAAGATCCGTTCCGTTTGATGGGCTTTGGACATAGAGTCTACAAGAACTTTGACCCACGTGCTACTATCATCAAAAAAGCGTGTGATGACATCTTAGAAAAATTGAACATCAACGATCCAATGTTAGCGATTGCGAAACGTTTAGAACAAGTAGCATTAGAAGACGAGTACTTTAAATCGCGTAACTTGTATCCAAATGTAGATTTCTACTCGGGAATCATTTACAAAGCATTGGGTATTCCAACTGAAATGTTTACAGTAATGTTCTCTATCGGACGTTTACCAGGATGGATTGCACAATGGAAAGAAATGACAGAAAACAAAGAGCCAATTGGTCGTCCACGTCAGATTTACATTGGAGCTACACCAAGAGACTACGTTGATATTTCAAAAAGATAAAACAAAAAATCCCGCTTCAATGAAGCGGGATTTTTTTTTGATTTAATTCTTCTTATTCCGCAGTAGACTCGTCAGTAACTTTCGATCCTTCCGAATAACTTGCTCCATCCGTTTGTTTGCTTTGTTTTTTCGAACCATCATAAATGGAGAATTTTCTAAAACTACATTCTAGCTCACCATTGAAAACTTTTATTTTTCTATCTGGCTTTAAACCAATCGTTTTAAACCCTTCTTCACTAGCTGACAAAACCCAACAATCGAAACCTTTCATTTCGTGCTTCATCCAACTTCCTAATTCATCGTACATTTCTTCGATTTCTTCACCCATTCGAATTCCGTATGGAGGATTTGTAATCATCGTGCCTCCGCCTTCAGGAACCTTGGCTTCTTGAAAAGAAAGCACTGCCGTTTTTACAAATCGACCGAAAGGGAGCGCTCTTAAATTTCTGCGTGTTTTCAAAATCATTTCGTCACTAATATCAGAACCCATAATTGTGCACGGTAATTCTGTTATACGCTTTTTTGCAGCAGTTAACATTTCTTCCCAAACTTCTGAATTAAAATTCGATAAGTTTTTGAAAGCATAATGCTGACGTTCAATATTTGAAGGAATTCCTGTCGCTAAAAACGCTGCTTCAATTAATAAGGTCCCTGAACCACAAAAAGGATCGACAAAAGTCGATTTACGGTCCCAACCACTTAAACGAACCAATCCGGCAGCCACAACCTCATTTAATGGCGCTTCACCAGCACTTTCACGGTAACCTCTTTGAAATAAAGGTACGCCACTCGTATTAACAGAAATAGTAGCTTTTCTATCTCGTATGTATAAATCAAACATCACTTGTGGTGTTTTGATGTTTACATCCGGTCGTTCATTTAATTCCTTTCTGAATGTATCCGCAATCGCATCCTTTACCACTAAATATGGAAATTGAGTATGATTAAATAAATCAGAAAAAACAGCTCCTTTAACTGCAAAAGTCTTATCTAAACTAAAAATTGAGGTCCAATCTATACGCAAACACTGCTTATACAAGTCATCTTCATTTCTCAATTCGAAATCAGCAATTTTTACCAAAACAGAAATAACGCATCGGCAATGTAAATTCAGACGATACACGTCGTTCCAATCTCCTTTCAAGTAAACTGCGCGGTTTGCAGCAACCATGCCTTTATATCCTAACTCCTCTAATTCTTGCATAACTGCCTCTTCCAACCCAAACACTGTTTTAAGCGTTATTGATAATTTACGAGTTGGTAAGCTTGATTTATCTCTCATTTTAGTAACTTTAAGTGTTGAAACACTATTTTTGTACAAAAAAACGAATTTGAACGCAATAAAGCGCCATTTAACTTTCATCACATTCACTATTTGCTGTTTTTATTCGTATTCACAGCAGAAAGTCGGACTTGTATTGAGCGGCGGAGGAGCAACTGGGTTCGCACACATAGGCGTTTTAAAGGCTCTTGAGGAAAGAGGGATTCCAATTGATTATATAACAGGTACTTCAGCTGGAGCATTGGTAGGATCCATGTATGCCATTGGTTTTAGTCCTGAAGAAATTGAAGCATATGTCCTCAATGAAGAATTTCAAATGATGACAAAAGGAAAGATTGATGCATCTCGAAGATTCGTTTACCGGGAAGATGATATCAATGTAAGTTTGCTAGATGTTTCTTTTTCAAAGGACAGTATCCTAAGTAAATCATTGCCAACGAATTTCATTTCCTCATCTTACCTAGACTTTGAAATGATGAAGTTTTTGGGAACCACT
>JBIIKG010000042.1:0-16592 GCA_044233275.1 Crocinitomicaceae bacterium
TAGCAATTCAGAAGAAAATAACGGATTTTTTCACCTTAGAATTTGATATAAACACGGCAATTGAATCTTCAATTGCAGGAAAAAGTAGAGTATTATTTTTTTCAAGTACAAATAAAGATCAGCGATACAAATGTTCTGTAAGCAATATTAATAATGACATTATTGTTGCCGCTCAACCTATTTTGAATGAGATATTACCTATAAAAAACTATAATATTACGTTAAACGATTTTTCTCAACACGATTCCATTATTGAATATTTGTTTTTGCAGCAATCTGCTCAAAAATCACTTAATGAATCACGTTCTTTAATGGATACAGCTACAAAAAGAAATAGTGAACTTGAAGAACAGAAAAAACAAATAGAGCAAAATCAAGAACTTTTGCGAGAGAATTTATTAAATTCAGCAACAGCAAAAGAGAAATATAGTAACATTGTACATGCAACGAATGACTTAATTTTAACGATTGACAAAACAGGAACCATACTTTTCGTGAATAATTCATGGCTTAAAAAGATGGATTATCGTGAAGCTGAGGTTATAGGTAAATCTATTTTTAAGCATGTGCATCCAGATTCTCTAGAACATTGCGCCTTATTTTTTCAAGACTTAATGTCCAATTCACCTCAACAACTTGATGTCTCTTATAGCTTGATCAATCGGCATGGCGAAAAAATTGAGATAGAAGGTACAATAATATGTAAATATGATCAAAATGAGTTTATTGAGGGTAATTCATTTTTGAAAGATGTAACAGAGATTAATAAACTTAAACGAATCGAAGAGGAGAAAACAAAAGAAATACTTAAAAGTAAAGAAAAACTAGAAGTCCTTATAAACTCTTTAACAGAAACTGTTTGGGGTGTAAGTTTACCAGATTATAAAAATCAATATTTAAGTAATTCTGTTTTAGATTTATATGGAATATCAGCTGAAAATTGGCTAAAAAACCCATATAGTTGGATTGAAATAATCCATCCAGACGATGCTGAGAGAGTTCTAATTGAAAATTCCACTCTTTTTTCGGATGGTTTTTCAGAATTAGAATATCGAATTGTAACACCAAAGAATGAAGTAAAATGGATCCAGACGCGAACTAAAATAATTAAAAATGGAGATGGAATCCCTTATTTAATGACAGGAATCGCTATAGATATTTCAAAAAGGAAAAAACTTGAGCTTGAATTGATTGACTATAAAAAAGGGATTGATTCAGCTGCAATAGTTAGTATCACTGATGAGAAAGGAAATATTATTTATGCAAATGATAAGTTCTGTGAAATATCTAAATATTCCATTGATGAATTAATTGGTCAAAATCACAATATTTTAAATTCAGGTTACCATACGAAAGAATTTTTTCAAGAAATGTGGCAAACAATTTCTTCAGGAAGAATATGGAAAGGAGAAGTAAAAAATAAAGCTAAAGATGGATCCGAATATTATGTAGAATCCTCCATTATTCCCTTTATGAAGGAAGGGAAGCCGTATCAATATTTATCAATTCGATATGATTCAACAGAAAAAGTCTTAAATAAACTAGAGCTAGAGACTCAAAAGCAATTTTACGAGTTCATTTTAAATAATCTACCTGCAGATCTTGCCGTATTTAGTCCTGATCACAAATATTTATTTATTAATCCAGCAGGTATAAAAAACAATGAAATTCGCAATTTCATGATTGGTAAAGATGACTTTGATTATTGCCAACTGAAGGGGATTGATACCAAATTGGCTGTAGAACGCAGATCGAAGTTCAATGAATTGATCAGAGAGAAAAAATTCATTGAATGGGAAGATGTAAAGATTCTTGAAAATGGTGCACAGCAAAATATTCTGCGGAAAATAGGGCCTATTTACGATGAGCATGGTGAGTTAAAGGTGGTAATCGGATATGGAATTGAAATTACAGAACGAAAAATAGCAGAGGATAATGCAATTAAAGCTAAAAAAGAAGTCGAAGCAATCAACTTAAATCTAAAAAAGTTAGTTTCTGAGGAAACTCAGAAGAATTTGCAATTATCGAAATCATTGACTGAAAATGAGAAAATGGCCACTGTTGGTGAATTGGCATCCGGAATAGCACATGATTTAAACACTCCTTTAAGCTCCATTAGAAATGGATCTGAAGCTGCAAATTTCACGGTTAATTCAATCTTGCAAGAACTTATCTGGAAATGTACACGAGAACAACTGAATTTTGCAATTCAAAGAGCTTCTAGTAATATTGAACCGTCTATTTTCACAAGTGGATTAGAGCTTATGCGACTGTCAAAAAACTTTAGTGTTTATTTGTCAGCCAAATTCATAAACTATCCACAAATCGAAATCAAAGAAATTTCATCTGCATTTGTCAGAGCAAGAATTGACATAAATGAAGAAGAATTAATAGATCAAATAATGAATTCTTCTAATTCCTTGAGTTTCCTTAAACTCATAGAAAATTTACAGACGTATCAAGCATTTGTTAATTCAATAGAAATTTCAGCCAATCGCGCACTGAATGTAGTGAATGATTTAAGGTTAAATATCAAAAATCAAAACAGCATCAAATCACACGTAAACTTAAAAGAAAATATTTCATCAGTTTTGAATATTTTTAATTTTGAATTGGAACAAAAAGTGAAAGTTAATTTAAAGATTGCTGATTCAATTGTCATATACGGCTATGATATTAAGCTTTTCCAATTATGGTCTAATATTATTAAGAATGCCTTAGAAGCGATGGAATCAAATGCGGGGGATAAACTTTTGAAAATTAGTGCATCTGAAACAAAAGATACGATCTCTGTGTCAATTAAAAATAATGGTCCAGCGATACCAATTGAAAATCAACATAAAATATTTGAAAAATTTTATTCAACTAAAATCGGACTAAGTAGTTCAGGATTAGGCATGAGTATAGTCAAAAATATTATTACGGATCACGGCGCGAAAATCCTTCTTGAATCAACTGATTTATTTACTACCTTTACAATAAATTTCAAAAAAGTATGACGGACGAGTTTAAATATGCAGTTGTTTGCGTTGACGATGACTCTGCCATTTTACAAATATTAAATTTCCAGTTATCCAAAATAATTAATGATAATACGGTTCTTATTGAATGTTTTTTAAACCCTCAAATTGCACTAACGGCTATTGATGAATTGTTTGAAAGCGGATTAAAATTAATTTTCGTTATTGTTGATTTTCAAATGCCTTATTTAAATGGGGCAGAACTAATACTTTCGATAAAAGAAAAATACCCGCAATTGCCGTGTATTATGCTATCTGGTCAAGCGAATGAATCACAAGTAGAAAATCTTAAAGACAACAATTTGCTAACAGCTTATTTAGAAAAACCTTGGACCGAGTCAGACTTGAAAAAAATTATTGATATACAAACACAAGGATATCTAATTGCTAAATGACTTAGTTCGTTCGTTTCTGCTGAAACCTAGCTTCATTAAAAAATTCAACGCGAACAACACTGACTAATTCAGCCGTTTTAGTTTCTATATTTTACCTTACCAACTTCCTCCAGAACCTCCACCACCGAAACTTCCGCCGCCAAAGCCACCGAAGCCACCGCCAGAACTTCCGCCTCCAAAACCGCTTCCTCCTCCTCTACCGCTCATCATTGATCCCCAGAAGAGTCCTTCTCCGATTGACATTCCACCTCTGCCACCGCCGCCGCCTTTTCTTCCGAAAATAGCAACAAGTACAAAAATGACAAAAAGAACACCGAATACAATCCAAATATTATCTTTCTTGTTTTTCTTCGCGTATTCATCCGAATCATATTCACCTTTTGCCAATGCAAGTAAAACATCCAATGACTCCGTAATTCCTAGGTAAAATTCTCCGTTTTTGAAATTAGGTAACAATTCGTTTTCAACAATTTCGTTGCAGGTATAATCAGGAATCGCTCCTTCTAAGCCGCGACCAGTTGCAATAAAGGTTTTACGCTCTCCTTTACCACCTGTCGGTTTGATTAAAATAATGATTCCATTGTCTTCTTTTTCTTGACCAATCTTCCACTTATCGCCCAGTTTTGCGCAATATTCCCAAGGTTCATATCCAGCTAAATCATCTACCACAACAACCACAACTTGATTCGAAGTTTGCTCAGCAAAATTCACCAACTTAGCTTCTAATTCTCTTGCCTGATCTTGTGATAATAAATCGGAATATTCCGCAGATAAATTATTGTATAACCTCTCTGGCTTGGGAGCATCCGGAATATCATTTTGTGCAAATGAACCAAAAACAGATATAAAAAGGATACTTATGAGCGTAAAAAATTGTTTCAACTTTTTCATCTTATTCTTCTCCTTCAAATGATACATCATTACTCAATTCATTTTCATCATCACTTTGGAATGGAAATGCCGCTTTTAATTGTTCACCCGCTCGATGAATTCCATTTACCAATCCCTCAGTATACAATCCTTGTTTGAAATGTTGAATCATTTCGTCTCGAATACTATCCCAAAAATCAGCGGTTACAGCTTCATTTATACCCTTATCGCCAATGATTGCTAGTTTGTGATCTTCCATTGAAACAAAGAAAAGCACACCATTTTTCAACTCTGTTTTATGCATCCCAAGCTTGGCAAACATTTCAATGGCACGTTCAATTGGATCTTTTTTGCACACCTTATCGATGTGTACACGGATTTCACCAGACGTATTTAGCTCTGCTGCTGCAATGGCATCGCGTATTGCTTCTTGCTGAGATTCTGAAAATTGTTTTCTTACCACAATTCTTTTGTATTAAAAAAGCGATTCTTTCAAATCGCTTTATCTTATTGATTACTTGCTAAAATCGACCGTTGGAGCTGTTTCAGATCCTGGTGCAGCTTTAAATACCTCTTTCTTCGGGAATGTTTCTTTGTTCAAGAACATACTGTTAAAGAATCCACGAATGTGCGAATTGTATTCTTTCACTGTTTCGTTGTAATCTGTTCTAGCTTTGTTGATTCTATTCTCTGTCCCTTCTAATTGTGCTTGTAACGCACCAAAGTTTTCAGTTGAACGAATTTGCGGATAAGCCTCAAATGCCAAATTAATTGCTGTATTGATTTCTTTACCCAACATTTCGAAATCTTCAGGAGTTTTCGCATTTGCAATACCTGCACGAGCATTTGTTACTTTCGTTAAAATCTCTTTTTCATTTTCAGCAGCACCTTTAACAGTTGCTACAAGTTGAGGAACTAAGTCTGCACGTCGCTGGTAACTCGCACCAACATCACCCCACGATTTGTCAACGTCCTCTTGCAAAGTTACAGCTTTATTGTAAGATCCTCTGTAAGCAAAAAACAATATAATCGCTAATAAAGCAATGGCACCGATAACAATGTATGATCTTTTCATCTTTTAAATTAATTTAGTTGACATAAAGATATTTCATTTTCGAATTAGTCCCAACGCTTGTTAACAAAAAATGGGAATTAGCTTGTTTTTAAGTTATTCATCCCACCATCGACATTGATTATTTGTCCTGTCATCCAAGATGAATCTTGTGTTATTAAAAACACAATTGCGTTAGCGATTTCAATAGGCTCACCCACTTTTTTCATCGGATTTCGATTTTGAGACGCTTCAAATTTCTCGGGAGTATTTAAAAATTTACTGCCTAAATCTGTATTTGTCAAAGAAGGTGCCACACAGTTTACTCTTATTTTAGGAGCTAATTCTGCCGCTAACGATCGTGTTAAGGATTCAATTGCCCCCTTTGCCATTGAAATGGAGGTATGAAAAGGAAGTCCTAGTGTGGCTGCAACAGAACTCAAATATACGATTGCTGGATTTTCACTTGCTTTTAGGTTACCCAAATAGGCTTGTGTAAATTCTACTGCGCCGAGCGCATTTAACTGATAATCATGAACAAAATCATCCGAGTTAAGTCGATGAAAAGGCTTCAAATTAATGGATCCAGGAAAATAGACGATTCCATCTATAGTTTGATCAATAACTGGGAAATCATTTTTTGAATACCCTTCCACTTGATAATACTTATCATAGATTTCTATCTCAGGTTGGCGTGATATCCCAATCACTGCATTGCCTTTTGCCTGTAATAATTGCGCTGTTGCTTGGGCTATTTGACTTGATGCACCTGCAAATAAATATGTTTTCATCTTTTAGATAGTTTGTTTTGTGTGATTGTTCGTTGTTGTTTACACTTGAAACGCGTAATTTCTGACACTCTTTTTTTTGCATGTTTCGTTTGGCAGTTTTCTACACGTTCTCTCCACAATTTGTAAGAACTGAATTTCAACTCCTTTTTCATGAGCTTTTTCACATCCGCTTCTTTCAACCCAAATTGTACGTTGATTGCTTCAAAAGGCGTACGATCTTCCCATGCCATTTCAATTATCCGATCTATCTCCTCTGGGTTTAATACCTTCTCCTCATGATCATCAATTGGTCGAATATAGGCCATTGGAGATGGTAAATCACTATAATGACAATACGTTTCGTCTTGTTTATGTTCTCTCTCAATCATATTAAACAAACAACTATCTCCTCGACTTTGTTCGAAAAGCGTATTAAAATCCACACTGATTACAATCTAAAAAATAGAGATTAAGTTTATTTTCTTGGGAATAAATTTGATAAATAGTTACTTGTGATGAACAAGCACTTCAAATAGTTGTTTAAATGATGAGATTGCAATAAGTTAAACTATTGCTTTACGCGTCAAATCAACTAAAAGTGTAATCATGTTTGGATTATTTAAAAGAAAAAGTGAATTGGAAGTTTTGCAGCAGAAATATGAAAAATTGTTGGCAGAAGCTTACAAACTTTCTTCCATTAATCGTTCAGAAAGTGATAAAAAAGTCGGAGAGGCAGATCTTATTCTCAAGCAAATAGAATCACTTCAATCGAACAAAAAATAAGGTTGACTTATAGTTAATTGATTTCCCTTTTCTTTTAGCGGATTTCAAATTTCACACTCCTTTTTAGTGGGACGTAGTTCTTCTTATGCCTTTCAATTGAACTGATATCAATCTAAGCAAGGTGATTTTTCAGTTATAAACTTATTTTTTCATCCTGAATTTCCTTTAAATAAAAATCTGACAAACGTAAATACCTTACGTTCAACTTCCTTTCTTTTGTTGAAAAATTGTTGATTACTTTTTAATCTTATTATTGATTACTTTTTAATCAAAAAAATAAAAAGTAAGTTAACTTTGTAGGAGAATAAACACATGTATCATGGAAACAATAAAGGTCGAAAACGCCTATATAACAATCTTAAAGCAAAATGATGAAGATTATATCTCACTAACGGATATGGCAAATGCTAAAAATGGAGAAAGCAGAGCTGCAGATATTATCAAAAACTGGATTAGAACAAGATTTACACTCGAATTCATTGGTACCTGGGAAAAAATAAATAATCCAAATTTTAAAGTGGTCGAATTTGACCACTTTAAAATGCAAGCAGGTTTACCGAGTTTTGTATTAAGTGTATCAGATTGGGTAGAAAAGACTAATGCTTTAGGATTAACGGTTAAAAAGGGTAAATACGGAGGAACTTATGCCCACAAAGACATTGCTTTTGAATTTGGATCAGCTATTAGTGTCCAATTTAAGTTATACTTAATCAAAGAATTTCAACGTCTCAAAGAAGATGAACAAAAACACCTCGGCTGGTCAGCAAAAAGAGAACTTGCTAAAATAAACTATCTTATTCATACCGATGCAATTAAAGAGAACCTCATTCCAAATCAAATAAGTAAAAAACAAGCTTCTATCATTTATGCAAATGAAGCAGACGTTCTAAATGTAGCCTTATTTGGTAAAACTGAAAAAGAATGGCGGGAAGAAAACCCAGAATTGGAAGGTAATATCCGAGATCATGCACACCTCAACGAGCTCATCTGCTTATCAAATCTTGAAAATATCAATGCATTATTTATTAATGAAGAAATAAACCAATCAGAAAGACTCATCAAACTAAATCAAATCGCAATTAAACAGATAAAACTACTTAAAACAGTGGGAATCGGACCAAAAACAGAGTAAAGACAGAGATTGAATATATTTAATTAATCTATGTTTTACAATCTCTTTTTTCCTAGTTAACGCAACATTTATTTTACGATATGCAGCCTTACATGAACTTAAAAAACATTCAATATGGCTGGTTTGCGCTCAATAGTACACATGGACCTCGACACATTTTTTGTGTCGTGCGAACGCTTGCTGGATAATCGTCTGGTAGGCAAACCGATTCTCATCGGCGGGACGAGTGACCGTGGTGTAGTGGCTTCTTGCAGTTATGAGGCTAGAAAATTCGGAATTCACTCAGCAATGCCGATGAAGATGGCGAAGGAACGTTGTCCAGAAGCCATTATCATCAAAGGAAACACGAGTACCTATACCAATTACTCAAAAATGGTGACCGACATTATTCGCGAGGCAGCACCTATTTATGAGAAGGCTTCTGTAGATGAATTCTACATGGATTTTTCGGGTATGGATAAGTTTTTCGGAACGATGAAATATGCTTCCGAATTGCGCCAAAAGATCATTCGAGAAACGGGCTTACCGATTTCCTTTGGCTTATCGCAAAATAAAACCGTTTCAAAGATTGCAACTGGGGAAGCGAAGCCAAACAACCAATTGTTGATTGATTATGGCGCAGAAAAACATTTCCTGGGTCCTCTATCTGTACGAAAAATTCCAATGGTGGGATTAAAAACCTATCAAACACTTTGCAATCTAGGCATTCGAAAAATTGAAACAATTCAAGAAATGCCTTACGAAATGATGGAAAGTGCCTTGGGTCAAAATGGAATTGGAATTTGGAAAAAAGCTCAGGGAATTGACAATTCGGCTGTTGAACAATACAACGAACGAAAATCCATTTCAACGGAGCGCACCTTTGATTATGATACGATTGACGTTCTTAAATTAAAAGGAATCATGGCTGCTATGGCAGAAAATTTAGCCTTTCAACTTCGTCGTGGCGATAAATTAACCGCTTGTGTCACCGTAAAAATTCGTTATTCTGATTTTCAAACGCAAACCTTACAAAAACAAATTCCTTACACGGCTGCGGATCATGAGTTAATGCCGATTGTTGCTGAATTGTTTGAGCGCATCTACAATCGTCGGATGCTTGTTCGTTTGATTGGCGTTCGCTACAGTTCACTCGTTTCTGGCAATCATCAACTCAATCTTTTCGATGATGGAACGCGCTTCACAGAGCTTTATGGTGCCATGGATAAAATCCGCCAGCGTTTTGGTGACCGTGCCGTAATGCGTGCTATTGGCTTAGATGCTCGAACAATCGGTAGATACAATCCATTTAGTGGCGAACCACCGCCGTTATTGGCAAACAGGAGGATTTAGTATTAAGATTCGAGACCGCTCCGCTGGGAGAAACGAGAACCGAGATTTGATTTTGGGAAATGTCTCGAAATTATAGTAGAAATTAATTAAACAATGAATATATGCATAACCATAAAAATTTAAAAATTTGGCAACGATCAATGGATTTAGTAGAACTAATTTATCGAGAAACAGTAAACTTCCCAATTGATGAAAAATACGGACTCACGAGTCAACTAAGACGAGCAGCCTGCAGTATTCCTTCAAACATTGCAGAAGGAACAAGTAGACCAAGTCAAAAGGAATTTAAACACTTTCTTTCAATTTCACTCGGTTCTACTTTTGAAGTTAGTACACAGATAGAGTTAGCAAAGCGATTACTTTTAATCGATAATAAGAAAGCTGACGAAATTCTCCTTGAATTAGACCAGTTAGAAAAAATGATTATTGGTTTCATGAAATCACTCCGCCTATGAATTTCGATACTTAAAAGAGCTGAGTGAGGTATGTTGTGAGAATTTAGAAATGTGAGATTAATTCAAGTTCCCACAAATAAGTCTCGGTTCTCGCAGCGCAGCGGTCTAATTTCTATGTTCTTTTCATAAATGTTTCTCAAAAGTCACTATAGCATCAAATACGGAATCCTATCTCCGGAAGAACTCATTCAATGGGCGAAAGTGGCAAATTATAAGCAAGTCGTTTTGTGCGATATCAATTCTACAACTTCATCGCTTAGTTACGTTCGCGAGGCTCAAAAACTCGGCATGCCCGCAGTAATCGGAATCGATATTCGAAACGGCATGGACTGTTGCTATCTACTCATCGCTAAAAATAACCGCGGATTGCATGAGGCAAATGAATTTATTTCTACTTATTTACATCAACAAAAGCCTTTTCCAACGCAAGCCCCTCACTTAGGCAATTGCTATGTTCTTTACACGCAAGAAAAGCAACCAAAAAAACTTGCTACCAATGAATTTATTGCTGTAACAGCCGCTGAGTTGAATCGTTTAAAAATTCAAAAAAGCAAAATCCCCATCGGAAAGATGCTTGCATTTAGCTCCATGATTTTCCGTGATAAACGCGATTTCAATACCCATCGCTTACTCCGAGCGATTGATCAGAATGTTTTACTTTCCAAGCTACCGAAAGAACAGGAAGCAAAGGAAAATGAAAAACTTCTTCCATACGAAGAGCTAAAACATTCCTTTTCTGATTTTCCTGATTTACTTCAGAACACAGAAAAACTCCTTGAAAATTGCTCTGTTCATTTCGAATTTGGGGACGATGCCAAACCTCAAAATGTTGCCACATACACAGGAAGTAAAGAGGAAGATCTTGAACTATTAAAACAACTCTGTGCAGACGGTTTAGATTACCGTTACCCCATTATTAATGATGAAATAATCGCTCGAATTGAAAAAGAAATTGAAATAATTGCCGAAAAAGATTACCTCTCCTACTTTCTGATAACACATGATTTCACTTCCTATGCGCGATCAAAAGGTTATTTCTATGTAGGACGAGGAAGTGGCGCAAATAGTATCGTTGCCTATTTATTGCGGATCACCGATGTTGACCCTTTGGAACTTGATTTATACTTTGAGCGCTTCATTAATTTATACCGTAAAAATCCACCCGATTTTGATATCGATTTTTCATGGAAAGATAGAGACGACGTTACGCGCTATATATTTCAACGCTATCCAAATGCCGCTTTGCTTTGTACCTACAACACCTTCCAATATAGGGCGACTGTTCGTGAGCTTGGGAAAGTATTTGGATTACCAAAATCAGACATTGACATCCTTAGTCGCGGGAAATTTGACTACAGTAAACTCGATCAACTATCACAGCTCGTATTGAAATATAGCACCTATATCAAAGGACTTCCCTCCCATTTGAGTGTTCATGCAGGGGGAATTGTGGTCAGTGAAAAACCCATTTCTTGGTATTCTGCCACTTTTCTTCCTCCAAAAGGCTATCCAACAACTCAATTCTCGATGTTGGAAGCAGAAGATGTCGGTCTATTTAAATTCGATGTATTGAGTCAACGGGGTTTAGGAAAAATTCACGATGCCTTGGAAATAATTGAATACAATCAACCCGAAAATCCAGCGCACGATATTCACGATATCGCTTACTTCAAACACGATGAAAAAATCAAAACCTTGCTAAGATCTGCACGAGCAATGGGATGTTTTTATGTTGAATCACCTGCAATGCGGATGTTGATGGTGAAATTACAAGTAGATACTTACTTGGGACTTGTTGCAGCTAGTTCTATTATTCGACCAGGCGTGGCGCAATCTGGAATGATGAGAGAATACATTCTAAGGCACCGCTATCCAGAAAAACGAAAAGAAGCGCATCCCATATTGCAAGAAATTATGCCTGACACATATGGTGTGATGGTCTACCAAGAAGATGTCATCAAAGTTGCGCATCATTTTGCCGATTTATCACTTGCTGAGGCAGATGTTCTAAGACGTGGAATGTCGGGCAAGTTTCGCTCACGCAGTGAGTTTGACAAGGTAAGAGAAACATTCTTTGGTAATTGTCGAAAAAAAGGTTTTGCAGATAATCTCATCACCGATATTTGGCGACAAATTGAAAGTTTTGCTGGATACGCATTTTCCAAAGGACATTCGGCATCTTATGCAGTGGAAAGCTACCAAAGTCTTTACTTGAAAGCCTATTATCCACTTGAATACATGACAGCTACCATCAATAATTTTGGTGGATATTACCGCACAGAAATCTATGTTCACGAAGCGAGAACATGGGGAGCAACGATTGTGGCACCTTCAATCAATAACGGTTCATATGAATGTGTATTGGATGGAACGAAGTTGATTTTAGGATTTATTCTTGTCAACGGAATCGAAGGTAAACTCATCATTTCAGTTCTTGAAGAACGGATGAAATATGGACTATTCAAGAACTTCGAAGATTTAATGAAACGTGCTTCTATTCCGTTGGAACAACTTGTATTAATTATTCGCATTGGTGCGTTGCGCGATTTCCCGGAGAGTCGCAAAGAATTATTGTGGAAGGCTCATTTGTATCACAATCGTTCAAAAAACAAACAACCAGTCCCTCAACTTTTCGAACAGGAACAAAAGACTTTCCATTTACCGCAACTCACGGAGCAAACATTGGAGTTGGCCTTTGAGCAAATGGAGCTCTTAGGATTTCCCTTGTGTAATCCTTTCGATTTATTGAAAAATGAAATTCCCGTGCACACTATGGCCAATGAACTCCATCAATTTCTTGGTCTGCGCATCCACACATATGGTTATTTAGTGGCGCTTAAACAGTCGAAAACAAGTAAGGGAGATATGATGTTTTTTGGGACCTTTATTGATCGAAATGGAGATATCATTGACACCGTACATTTTCCAGAAGTAGCACGTAGGTTTCCATTCTACGGAAAAGGAATTTATCTATTAATTGGTGTTATTTCAGAAGAATTTGGCTATTATTCTATTGAAATTGGGGAAATGGTGAAACAAGCTTTTATGGAAGATATTCGCTTTAGCGAGGAAGAAATATAAGTGTACAACCTGAAAATGAATCCTTATTTTCGACTATATTTTCACTTCAATAAATAGCATACAAACGTCATCTACTTGTTCGTTGTCTCCCTTCCATTGGTCAAATTGACGATTCATAAATTCTGCTTGATTTGAAACAGGAAGTTCTCCTGAGTTAAGGATAAATTCTAGCATTGCACCTTTCTTTAATTTCTTCGCATTATCGCCGCCAATTTGATCCGCATAACCATCCGAGAACAATACAATTCGATCACCATTCAGTAATTTAATCGAAATTTGAGCGAATGCTTGATTAGAATGTGATTTGCCAATAGGCCTGCGCGTTCCACTTAAACACAGAAGAGTACATATATCTGTTCTACCTTTTTGCTGAATATTGGTATCAAACACATTTTCATCCATAAAAGAATTCTGACGAAGAATATATGCACTATGATTCGCCCCAGTAAAATACAACATATTGTTTTCATGGTCTAAATGACAAAAACTAATGTCCATTCCATCATTCAATGTTTCGCTTCCGCGATACAAACTTTCAACAACATGGGCATTTAACGACTCTACCATTTCACCGGTAGTCACGTGCTTCTCTTCACGAATAACTTTCTCCAAGGAATTCATACCAACCAAAGAAACCATCGCGCCAGGCACGCCATGACCGGTACAATCGGCAACACCAAAAATCGATTTATTGTAAAGTTGATAAGAAAAGTAAAAATCACCACTTACGATATCTTTAGGAGCAAAGAATAACTCAAATTGAAGTAAATCAGAAGAATGTTGCGTAATGTTTGGCAAGGTAGCACGCTGAATGTAAGTCGCATAATTAATACTATCAATAATCTCCTTGTTCTTTTCAGAAAGTTCACCCAAAGCACTTTGCAAAGCGACGTTCGATTTTTCAATTATTTCATTTTTCGAATTCAATAAATCATTTGCTTTACGACGTGATTTATTCGCACGCCAAAGTAAACCAATACCAACTAATAGAATGAGTCCAGCAAAAATGGCAAGGGTCAACAAATTTCGGTTCTTCTGTGCTTTCATCTCCAAAGAACCATTTTTCACTTCTTCTAACTCCTTCTCGGTTGTCAATTGAAGGATTTCAGCCTCCTTCTTTTCTGATTCATAGATGGCCTCCAATTCTTTCAGTTGAGCAGCTTGTTCTGCAATCTGAAGAGTATCCTCTAACCTACTGTGCAAGCGCAAATAAGCATAGGCATTTTTATAATCAGATATGGCAGCATAGGCATCACTTAAACCAAGGTAACCAGTCATTAATGAGAGTGAATCTCCTAATTCTAGCTTTAATTTGTTAGACAATTTAAAAAAATCAATTGCCTTTTCATGTTCCTTTAAATCA
Source organism: Crocinitomicaceae bacterium (assembly GCA_044233275.1). Lineage (GTDB taxonomy): Bacteria > Bacteroidota > Bacteroidia > Flavobacteriales_D > Crocinitomicaceae > M0103. The sequence goes on from JBIIKG010000042.1 coordinate 14,253, forward strand.
CTATACGCATTCCCGATATTGTGATAATTAAATGATTCCCACAGTAAATTTCCACTCTTTTTATTCATTTCGAGTGCTTTGAAGAAATACTCCAATGCTTTTCTGTGTTTATTTCTTCTGCGTTCAACATTACCAAGATTATTGTAGTTCCCTGCTATAAGGCGTTTGTTACCTAACTTTTGAGCTAAAACCAAACTCTTTTTATAATACACCTCTGCATCATCTAAGTTCCCTTGATCTTTCATGGCATTACCCAGACTAATTGAAGCATTAGCCATACCAAGCGTATCCTCAATTGAAGTATAAATAGACAAAGACTCTCTCAGGTATTTCTCAGCGGTGTTGTTTTGATCTAACTTCAAATAGGCAGTCCCAATCGATCGCTTAAAGGATGCCATGTACTCCTGATTGTTATATTGCTTCGCAATTTTTAGTGCTGAATGATATAGATTAATCGCTTTTTCAAATTGATTTAAATCAGCCTCTATGTCCCCAAGTCGAGAAAAAATAAAAGCAGAATAATCGTCCTTCAATTCATTCGCTTTGGACTTTAATTCAGCAGCTAAAGTATCTGCTTTACCATAAACTCCAAGTGAATCGTAAATATAAAACTTCCAAAATTTCAGTTTCGTCTGCGCATTTGGTGTTTTCTTTAATTGGGCAGAATATAAGATTTCTACCTTTTTTTCAAGGTCAGGCGATTCTAGATTCTTGATTTTATTCGTCAAGTCATTATATCCAACTTGCGCCGAAACACATGACGTTAAAACAATAAAAATCAGCAATATGACAATTCTTGTACTCATGCTCAGCAAAGGTACGATTTTGTTTTATTACAATTTTACAAAAGGCAATTGAATCATTCGTGAATCTTGCTCAATGCGTATGTAATACATTCCGTTCGCGAACTGACTAGCATCAATTGTTTCCATAACAACAGACTCAATTGCATTTACTGAAACCGTTTGTACAATTTGTCCACCCATATTATAGATATATAAATTAGTCGTATTTGAAGGATTGTTTTGATTATTAAATACCACATTTATAGAACTGGAGGTCGGATTTGGATACAAGAAACCTATTTCGCCAAATGGCAAAACTGGACAAGGTGTAAAAGCTCTGCCAGGGGAACCTCCTTCGCATCCAACAAACCAGGAAGTTGAGACGTTTGGATCAGCATAAACAGCATTCATTGAGTATTCCAAGGTATAATCCTCAAAAGTAGGTTGTGATGGCCATGGCGCTTGATTGCTATATAAAACGCTCGTCAATAAAACCCCTTGATTATCGTATAAACGCAGTGCATCTGTGCCTGCTAATCCAAAATTAAACGCTCCAACGACATTCTCTACTGCACTATGTCGTTTTTCAAAATTGAGTAAATCATTACTTAAAACCCAATATCCACCAGCTGGAACGACCACTGCTGGTAAAGAAAATACATGGTCATTCTTCGAATCTTTGAATGTATAGGAGCTCAAGTTAATTGGAACTGCTGTATTGTTTCGAATTTCTACCCAATCACCGGCATAGAATTCTGGAATCGAATTATTGTAATTTATTTCTGTAAAAGTAATCGGCTCAATACATGGTTCATAAGCTTTACCTGGAGAACCGCCAATACACCCGCAGAACCAATCTTCAGGGTCTAGCTGAACCTCATTCATAAAGCTATTCTCAAGTGTTCTTCCCCAACCATCGGCGCATTCAGGGAATGGTGCTTTATCTCTATAAATTGCATTTAACACCACTTCATTGTTTTGATTATACAATAGAATTGAATCATAGCTATTACTCCATGGAAAGCCAGTCGCACCAACAAAATTCATTACAGAAGGATATTGTGATTTAAATAAATTGGTGTCTTGACATATTACTAAATATCCATTTGCTGGAATACTTGTTTGATCTTCAAAAATGAATTTATCGTAGAATTTCTTCGATTTAACACTCCAGTTCGTTAAACTCAATGGTGTTGATCCAAAATTGTGCAACTCAATCCAATTTCCTCCATCAACACTTGTTTCAGGATTGTAATGAATTTCAGAAATTGTTACTGCTAGAGGTTCCTCTGTTCCAACAAACATTGCTTTAAAAAACTCACTTGTTGAAACGTTTAATTCGATACTCTCATTTTGCAATTCAGCTCCTGGAATCAGTGAATTTACTTGCCAATTGGAAAATGTGTACCCTGGATTCGCAACGGCAGTCATACGAACTGGAACTCCATCAAAATAAACTCCTGTCCATGGTAATTCATCCGGAACAATAGTCGAAATTTTAATGTATCCTGCACCTTCGGGTTGAACATTTAAGGTGACATTTACCTTTTTAACC
>JBIIKG010000192.1:0-5350 GCA_044233275.1 Crocinitomicaceae bacterium
ATGTATTGTTCAACGTCATGTTGCTTCAAGCTTTGTCCACCAAGCTGCGGAGAAAAATAAACGAAAATTAAAATAAAGAAGATAGCTACGGCAACAAAATGTTGGTAATTGGATTTGAAAAAATCTTTCATAATTCTATTTCAGTTAAACTGTTGGTGAGTAAAAGTAAAAAAATAATCTTTCGATTTTAGTGAATCTCTTCAAAATCCGCGTCTTCAACATCATTCTTAGGTGTTTTTGACTGAGTTGGGCGGATCACATTCACTTTTCCGAAATTTTTCAATTTCTCTTTGCGGTCGTTTTCAATTTTTCGGCTGCGTTGATTGAGTTTTCGTTCTTCCTCCATATTGCGTTTGGCAATCATCAATTGCCCTAAAAATCTTAGGAGCACAAGTGCTCCTAAAATAATTAATACGGTTCTAAAAACACTCGTTACGCCTGCTTCTACAACCACAACTTATTTCGATAAATGCATATTTCTTTCTGAATAAATCTTCGTGAAGAAAGGATCTTTTAAATTCTTAATAAAACGAATTGCTTCACCCGTTGATTTCATTTCTGGTCCAAGCTCCTTCTTAACGTCTGGGAACTTCTCATACGAGAAAACGGGAATTTTAATCGCATATCCTTCTTTACGTGGATTGAAATTGAAATCAGTAACTTTCTTCTCTCCTAACATCACTTTTGTCGCATAATTCACATACGGTTCATCATAAGCTTTTGCAATAAATGGAACGGTACGCGATGCACGCGGATTCGCTTCAATTACATAAACTTTATCATCCTTAATCGCAAATTGAATATTGATCAATCCAACTGTTCTTAAAGCAACTGCAATTTTTCGCGTAATGTCATCAATTTGCTGCATTACAAAATCTCCTAAATTGTATGGAGGAAGAACTGCATATGAATCACCTGAGTGAATTCCTGCTGGTTCAATATGTTGCATAATTCCAATGATGTAAACATTCTCACCATCGCAGATTGCATCCGCTTCAGCTTCAATTGCTCCACCCAAGAAATGATCTAACAAAATCTGATTATTACCCATCTCATTGATAATGTCAACAACATGGTGTTCTAATTCTTCTTTGTTAATGACAATTTTCATTTTTTGTCCACCCAAAACGTAAGACGGACGAACCAATAATGGGAATCCTAATGTATCAGAAAGCTCAATTGCTTGCTCTGCACTTTCCACGATTCCGTATTGTGGGAAAGGAATGTTGTTTTCTTCCAATACTTTTGAGAAACGTCCTCTATCTTCTGCAAGATCTAACGCTTCGAAACTGGTTCCTAAAATTTTAATCCCATATCGTTCTAACTTCTCAGCCAATTTAAGTGCAGTTTGACCACCTAACTGAACGATAACACCTTCTGGTTTTTCGTGACGAATGATGTCGTAAATATGTTCCCAAAATACAGGTTCAAAATATAATTTATCGGCTGTATCGAAATCTGTTGAAACCGTTTCAGGATTACAATTAATCATGATTGTTTCGTATCCACATTCTTTAGCGGCAAGAACACCATGAACACATGAATAATCAAATTCAATTCCTTGACCAATTCGGTTAGGACCAGAACCAAGAACAACTACTTTTTTCTTGTTTGAAACAACACTTTCATTTTCAAATTCAAAAGTTGAATAGTAATAAGGAGTTTTTGCTTCGAACTCAGCTGCACACGTATCTACTAATTTATAAACACGATTAATACCTTGTTCAATTCGTTTATTGTAAACTTCAGATTCTAAACAACGTAACAAGTGAGCAATTTGACGATCAGCATAACCCTTTTGTTTTGCTTCAAACATTAAGTTTTTTGGAATGGTATCTAAATGGTGTTTCTCTATGATTCGTTCTAACTTAATAAGTTCTTCAATTTGTTTCAAGAACCAAATATCTATCTTCGTTTTTTCAACGATTTTTTTGAACGGAATGCCTAATTTGATTGCGTCATAGATATGAAACAATCTATTCCAACTTGCGAATTCTAAACTATGTAAAATTTCATCTTGGTTAGTTAACTCACGCCCATCCGCACCAAGACCATTTCTATTTATTTCAAGTGACTGACAAGCTTTTTGCAATGCTTCTTGGAAGGAACGTCCAATTCCCATTACCTCCCCAACGGATTTCATTTGCAGTCCTAATCGACGATCTGTACCAGGAAATTTATTAAAGTTCCAACGTGGAATTTTCACAATTACGTAATCCAATGTTGGTTCAAATAAGGCTGAAGTTGTTTTGGTAATCTGATTGTTCAACTCATCTAAGTGATATCCAATGGCCAATTTCGATGCAATTTTCGCAATTGGATAACCAGTTGCTTTTGATGCCAAAGCAGAAGAACGAGAAACACGTGGATTAATTTCAATCGCAATAATATCTTCTTTATCATCCGGAGAAACGGCAAATTGAACATTACAACCACCGGCAAAGTTTCCAATGGAGCGCATCATTTTGATGGCCATATCTCTCATTCGTTGGAAAGTCGTATCCGAAAGTGTCATTGCCGGAGCAACAGTAATCGAATCTCCAGTATGTATTCCCATTGGATCGAAATTCTCAATCGAGCAAATAATTACAACATTATCATTAGCGTCGCGTAATAATTCTAATTCAAATTCTTTCCATCCCAAAAGCGCTTTATCAATCATTACTTCATGAATGGGTGACAGTTGCAAACCTCGTTCAAGTAAACCATCGAAATCTTTCGGATCATGCACAATAGACGCACCAGCTCCACCTAAAGTAAACGAAGCACGAATACACAATGGGAAACCAAATTCTTGCGCTACTTCTTTCCCTTCCAAAAATGACTTAGCTGTCGCTTGCGGAGCCATTGGAATTCCAATACTCAACATCAATTCTCTAAATTCTTCTCTATTTTCGGTAATTTCAATTGCTTTAATATCAACACCAACAATACGAACGCCATATTCCTCCCATATTCCCATTTCATCGCATTGGATGCATAGGTTTAAGGCAGTTTGACCACCCATGGTTGGCAAGACAGCATCAATTTTGTGTTTTTTCAAAATTTCAATGATGCTTTCTGGCTCAAGTGGTTGAAGATAAATATTATCCGCAACGACTTTATCTGTCATAATTGTCGCTGGATTCGAATTAATCAAGGTTACTTCGATTCCTTCTTCTCTTAATGATCTTGCAGCTTGTGATCCAGCATAATCGAATTCGCATGCCTGACCAATAACAATGGGGCCGCTACCGATAATTAAAATTGATTTTATGGAGTTGTCTTTTGGCATTTTATGCTCTTTAGGTGTTCAAATTGTGTTCAACAAATTGAGCGCAAATTTAATTAAATGAAGCGAGCTTTAAAATTGAAACCCATGTTGTTTTTAACAAATTTCGTGAATAACTTTTTTAAGTACCTTTTTTCAAGCTTTTCAGCTACTAAATTTTTCTTTTCTCTGTTGATTTAAATTAGATTTGTAGAGAATTATTATGGAAATCCCTGTAGATAAAAAATATACGAATTATAAATTCCCAAAGTTTACTTTGAGTCTAGTTGGTTTGAGCATTATTCTTTACTTGGGAATAACATTACTAAATAATTTCGGACCAATCGACGAGAAATATTACGCTTTATTTGGAGCGCCTTATGCCATCGATATATATCGTGGACAATTTTGGGGTGTTATTACGAATAGTTTTGTTCACGTCTTATTTTTTCAGCTCCTTTTCAATATACTACCGATTTTCTTTTTTGCCAGTTTTATTGAACGTAGATTAGGTTGGTTCTCAATTTTTCTACTTGGACTTATCTCTTCGGCGGTAACATCATGCATTCAATTGGCTGTGTCAGATGACCCAGGACTCGGACTAGCAGGTGTTAACTATTGTTTATACAGTTTCATATTTGTCCGTTCATTTTATGACAATCGTTTTGATTTCAAGGCAAAATACCTTCTGCTCCTATTTATGCTTGTTATATTAGTCATTTGTCAATATTTAAATTGGTTTGAAGGATGGAATTTTGGAATTGCCTCTATGCTCGGAGGAATTGTTTGGGGAATTGTTTGTGCTTTTCCAGTGAAACCTATAATTCGGATTGTTCAAGGATTCATTTTAACATTGAGTGTCTTAAGTTTAATGTACGCACCCTGGTCAGCTGAATGGTATTGTGCAAAAGGTGTTTCTTATCATGAAGCTGGAAATTTAGAGTTAGCTACAAGTAATTACAAAAAAGCACTCGAAATCAACAAGGAACATTACTTAGCAACTGAAAACTTAAAAATTGTTGAAATTGACCGCCTAAGTGATCTTGCCTACATAGCACATTATCATCGAAAATATGCTGCAGCAAGACGCTATTATTTAAAAATTCTAAGACTCGACAAAAAAAACAAATGGGCAAAGGAGAATTTAAAAAATCTCCCTTAAGATGGGATGTGTTGAACGTAAGGTCACAATTAAACAATTAAGTCTCCAATATTTTGTTTTTGGCGAAGGTGAAACCGATGTGATTTGTTTACACGGACATGGGCGAACCGCTGATGATTTTTCATTCATTGCTTCTCATTCTAGAAAAGTCATTTCTATTCATCTTTTTTACCATGGAAAATCCATTTTTCCTGAAGAAAGAATCGAATCAAATCCCTTGCAATTAGAAGAATTCTTGCACTTGTTTAAGCAACTTTTGATTCAAGAGAATATTTCTCGCTTCCACCTTTTTGCCTTTAGTCAAGGCGGTAGATTCTCACTTTGTTTAACTCCCACTTTTGCGGAACAGATAATTTCCTTAACGCTCATTGCTCCAGATGGAATGGATAATCAAAGTTTTTACAATTGGTCATCACGCCAAAAATGGGCAAGAAAACTATTTGTACGCTGGGAGAAAAATCCAACAAAGCTTCATTCTATCAGCAATCTTGCTGTTCGACTTAAATTGATGCGACCAAAAGTTGGAACTTTTGTTAAGGAATTTTCATCTGACCAAACTTCGTTTATTCGAGCATCGAAGACGTGGCGTGCTTTTAGAAAACTTAACCCTAATCCTGCTGAAATTGGAAATACAATACTAAAATTCAAGATTCCATTTCGTATAATTATGGGAAAATATGACCAAGTTATTCGTCCAAAACAAGCATATGCATTTGAAAAAAAATGTGGACTCAGAGGTATTGTTATTGAAGTTCCGAATGGACATAATTTCTTTAAAAAATCGGCTATAAATAAGTTTGTTGACCTGTTACCTTTTATGGATGAATAACTATCTTTGTTCAAACGTCAGAGCTATGCAACGGATTTTATCACAACAAGAAATTGATCAGAAAATCACTCGATTAGGCCACCAAGTCCTTGAAAATTGTTTCGAAGAA
>JBIIKG010000043.1:0-16473 GCA_044233275.1 Crocinitomicaceae bacterium
TTTTCCTTCAAAATACAGCGAAGTACCTAACTCATCAACATGTGTTGTTGCTTTAGCCCCATCCATCAATTTTCCACTCAACTTGTAGTTTGATGATTTTGGGAAAATAAATGTAGTTGGAACACCTGTAAAATCAGCTTTAGACGGATCATGATTCACTGAAAACACATGCCAACCATTAATCAATTTTGCAGTTGCTACTATTGTCGCATGTGAGTCATCTACTTTTTCTAGTTTAAACGACCAAGTTATTTTGTCTTGCCAATTTTGTGCAAATGAGAATGACGTAAATATTACAGTCAATAAAAGAAAAGTAACCTTTGTTAGAAGTGAGAGAATTTTCATACTTAATCGTTGTTCGGATTTATTTCAATTGAGAATTTTACGTCGGTTGGTGGGAGACACATAGTGTCATTGCATACCATAAATGTAACCGTACCATTAACAGTGGTTTTTTTCTTAACAGATACGCGCTGCTGAAATGTGACTTTTTCCTCAAAAAAATCGAGCATTGCTTCAAATGTTTCGTCGTATTTTTGAATGGGAGCAGGTTCATTTACTTTTCCTACGAATTTAAGATCATTGTTTTCTTCAAATGTAAATGAAGTAGGAACTGGACCCACATCATTCGCCACATGCTGACTGTACAAGTGCCAACCTTCTGAAATTTCGGCACTTATATCAATTGCTTTTGTTTCTTGATTGTAAGTTGTGCTCCACGCCACTTTAGACTGTCCGAAAACAGCGGGTAAACAAAACAAAACAAATACAGCCAAAAATAATTTCATATGATAGATTGAACTTCTCAAAGTTAATGAAACAATGAAATAAATTTATTGAATCTATCAATTATCCTTGAATTCCCAAATTAAATCCTAGTGAGATAAAACCAGAAAAAGTTATTTAAATAAGAACTTCTACAATTCTATTGATTGGAATCCAAACTGCTCCTTTCAAACAAATAAACTTAGTTCCAGCAGCCCAAATGGTTGTGTCAACACGCTTTAGACCTTCATCATCCCTAAAAATGATTGATACTTTGGTGTGTGAAGAATTTCCGAGCATCGTAGCATCATCTATTTGTTTTTTTAAATTAGGATGCTGTTCTAGATTAACCTCATTTCTGAAGGTCATGTTGGGAATCGATTCTTTTTCGATTAATTCTGGTTTAACAATTGTTTGCATGGCGGAGTAGTTTGATGTAAAAAGGTAATTTTTTATTTTCAACAAACAACAAGAAATGAATATGTATTGAATTTCAATGAAAATTGATATCCATCCATAGAAAATCAGCCAATATTTAGATAGCCAATCGCGCCATTGGAACGATTGTTTGATCAGCAAAAAGTCCTTTCTCAAACATAAACTTACCTGTAATAGCAATCATCGCAGCATTATCTGTGCAGTATTCAAATTTGGGAATAAAAATGCGCCATCCAAGTTCGCTTCCAACTTTGGCCAAATCATTTCTTAAACCACTATTTGCTGAAACTCCACCTGCAATAGCTATATCCTTAATTCCTAAATCTTTAGCCGCTAATGTAAGCTTGGCGAACAAAATATCTAAAATTGTGCGCTGAATCGATGCGCACAAATCATTTCTATTTTCCTCAATAAAATTTGGGTTTAGCTTTACTTGTTTCTCGATGAAATATAAAATAGAAGTCTTCAAACCACTAAAACTAAAATTATATCCATCTATTCGTGGTTTTGCAAATTGGAAAGCACTTGAGTTCCCTAATTTGGCATGCTTATCTATTAAGGGGCCACCCGGATAAGGGAAACCCAACATTTTAGCAGACTTGTCAAAGGCTTCACCGGCCGCATCATCAATTGTTGATCCCAGTACTTTCATGGTTAAATGATCTTCCACCAATACAATTTGAGTATGCCCACCTGAAACAGTTAAACACAAAAATGGAAAAGAAGGTTTTTCTTTACCCTCGTCATCAATGAAATGAGCAAGAACATGTCCCACCATGTGATTTACATCTATCATCGGAATATCCATACCTAAGGCAAAAGCTTTGGCGAATGAATTCCCAACAATGAGTGATCCCATTAATCCTGGACCTCGCGTAAAAGCAATAGCGTCGATATCCTCTTTTTTAATACCCGCTTTTTTTATTGCTGCATCGACGACAGGAATGATATTTTGCTGATGCGCGCGACTTGCTAATTCAGGCACTACTCCACCGTAAAGTTCATGCACAGCTTGACGCGCAATTTCATTCGAAAGAATGGTGCTATTTTTGAGTATTGCAGCCGACGTATCGTCACAAGAGGACTCTATACCTAGTATAATTATATCTTTTTGACTCAACTTTATGTAAGTTTGTATTGCGAATGGCAAAAATACTGAAAATATTAGGCAGAATTGTGGGAATCTCAATTGAATGGATTCTCATTTTTGTCACTGTCCTTGCATTTGCCATACGAACAAGTCCTGTTCAAACGTATTTAGCCAAAATTGCCACTGATTATTTATCGAAAGAATTAAAAACAACGATGCGAATTGATCGTGTTTCTATCGTTTTCATCGATCGCGTTGCATTGGATGGGGTTTTTATTTTAGACCAAAAACAAGATACACTTGCGTCAATTGGTCGCATTTATGCGCAATTAAACGAACTTGATTTAAACAAAAACATCATTGGAATAGAAAAGGTTGAGCTTGAGAAGGGAAATATCCACTTAAGTCGAGCAAAGGAAGACGGTGCTTACAATTATTGGTTTATAACTGATTATTTTGCATCTAGTAAAAAGTCGACCAAAAAGAAACCTTTTGTTGTAACACTCGAGACCATTGAATTAAGCGATGTCAACTTTCATTATGATGATTACCGAAAGAGCTATTCTAATTATGGCGTTGATTTCGATCACATTTCTCTCAAACACTTCAATCTTAAAGCGAACAACTTTAATACGACTGATGGTGTAGTCAAATTTAACTTATTATCACTTAATGGCATCGAGCAAAGTGGCTTCAAAATTGACAATTTATCTTCCAAAGCTCAAATTAGTGAGAATGGAATTTTATTATCCAATCTCAAAATAAAAACCCCACTCTCGACCATTGATGCTCCAAAGCTCAATTTGCTAATGTCTAGTTTTGAGGATTTTCAAACCTTTGAAGACAGTGTTTCTTTTGATGCGCAGCTTAACCAAAGCCTTGTTTCAATGCGTGATATCTCCATGTTTGCGTTCCAATTAAAAGGGATGGATCAAATGGTAAATATAAAGGGCAAAGTCACTGAAAAAGTGAAAAACTTAAAATTGCGTGAACTTGAACTTTCTACTGGTAAAAAAACAAAAATTCGGGGTGATTTAAATTTGCCTGACTTTAGAAACTTGAAAGCAGCCTTCTTCTCTGAAAATCTTGACTATGCATATATCGATCTAAATGATTTGGGTAAAATCAAACTACCCGATTCCAATTCCGACAAATACTTAACGTTTGATAAATACCTCCATCGCTTGGTTTATTTTGAAGCATCAAATGTAAAGCTAGATGGCTTCTACAGTCAATTTGTCCTTGCCGCAGACAAAATCAAAACATCACTTGGCCAGGTAAAGATGGATAATGGAATGTTGTTTACTGTCAATCCATTAAACGAATCCTTATTTTTTGAACGATCCCAAGATTCCGACTACGATGTGAAAATTGAAGAATTTAACTTGGGTAAATTCCTTGGGAATAATGAACTTGGTATTGTTGACGGAACAGTTTTTCTTTCTGGTGAAGCATTTTCAACTGCAGACATTCATTTTAACTTGATTGAAGGGCACATTAATCGCTTCGATTATTTGGATTATAGCTACAACCAAATTGATATTAGTGAAGGTAAATTTATTGACAATATTTTCACGGCAAAGATTGATGTTAAAGATGACAACCTAGACCTCACCTACAATGGTTTCATTGATTTTAATGAAGGTCAACACATGCGATTCAGTATTGATTTAAAAGAAGCATTGCTAGATAGGTTAAACATTGGATCTAAAAAAAATGCTTCTTTAACCTCTAATTTTACTGTAAATATTTTCGGTAAAACAGCCAACACGATGTATGGAAGTATAAGCATGGATGGCATGTTATACAAGGAAGGTGATAGAGAAATAAGGGTCCCTCAATTATTAATCAATGTTAAACGAGGACCAACAGAAGATGAGTTTAAAATTACGAGCGGTCTAGGTAATTTCAATATGGTAGGGAAAATCGATTTTACAACGCTTGTTGAAGACTTTTTACTTCAGTTTGAGAAGGTTTTCCCGGGATTAATTGAGCAACCAATAGCAAAACAAAAAAAGAAGAGATCGCCAAGTCATTTTCGCTACGATTTTCTGACGAACGATTTAGATAATTTCTTGGCGATTTTCGTTCCTGATCTTAAAATCAGCCCAAAAACATCCTTAAAGGGAACATATGATGGTGCTACGGAGGATTTTACAATGAAATTAAATTCAGGTGAAATTAGCTATCAGGAGATGAAATTTACAGGAGTTAAGGTAGATCAAACCCTAACTGCAGAGTCAATTATTGCAGATTACAAACTTGAGCGGTTCAGTTATGGTGATTCTATCAAACTGGACAATGTGATTTTCATTACAACGGGAATGGATAATATTCTTGAGTCAGAAGTTACCTGGAATCCAGAAACAACCAATTCCTCAGATATTAAATGGCAAACAACGATTTACGACAATACCCATCTAAAATTCCTGCTGAAACCATCTTATTTTAGCATCAACGAGCAACGTTGGGAAATTGAAAATCAATCAGATATTGAACTACAAAAAGCCAATATAAAAATTGAAAACTTCAAACTCAAAAGAGATCTTCAATACATTTCGCTAGATGGAAACATAGCAAGAAATGATTCCGATAGATTGAACTTCAGAGTAAATGATTTGGACTTAGCTGAATTAGGAGCGTTTATAGGTTCTAAAGTTGAAATGAAAGGTTTAGTAAATGGCTGGGGATATATTTCAAACCCTTACGAAAACCTGAATTATGTTGGCGATGCATCGATATTAGGATTATACATTAATCAAGAAGAAATTGGGGATGTATTTGTTCAATCACAATGGAATAAAGGAAGCGAAAGCATTGGAATGACAGGAGATTTAATGTATCGAGGAAATCAAACATTTGAGTTTCAAGGGAGTTACTTCACTGAACGAGAAGAGAATAATTTAGACTTCAATTTAATTTTTGATGAAACAGATATTCAATTCACAAGTGCCTTTTTGGACCCAGACCTTGTAACCAACGTAAAAGGCTTATTAAATGGGAGTTTGAAAGTAACTGGATCCCCTGAAAATCCTAAATTGGACGGTCGTGTTAACCTTCAAGGCGGAAATGGTAAGTTAGCATTGCTTGGTGTGAACTTCGGTTTTAACGGCGAAATCATTGCGGATGAATATGGATTCTACATCAACAACATGCCAGTAACGGATGAGGAAGGAAACACTGGTGGTTTAATCGGGTCAGTTTATCATACAAATTATAAAAATTGGAACTTTGATTTGCAATTTAACCTAGAAGGTGAGAAAAAAGTAGAAGATGAAAACATTTTCTCTTGGTCACCAACATCCAAATTACCTGAACGCTTCTTGTTAATGAATACGGAGTACAAAGAAGGTGAATATTATTATGGAAAAGCATACGGAACAGGGTTTGCTAACATCTACGGATATAGCGATAATATTGAGATTACGGTCGACATGAAAACGAGTCGGGGCACAAAAATCAATTTCCCAATGTATGGTGTTACTGATATCAGTGAAGAAGAAAGTTTTATTCGTTTTGTAGATAAAGACACCACAATCACACTTGATCAACCGAAATTTGACTTTACTGGAGTTGATCTTAATCTGAATTTTAGCGTTACGCCTGATGCAAAATTGAAAATTATTTTCAATGAACAAACCGGGGATGAAATTACCGCAACTGGGAAAGGTGACATCAACATGAAATTGGACAATTTGGGTGATTTAACCTTAGATGGTACCTATCGCATTAAAGAAGGGCTGTATAACTTCGCTATGGGTCCAATCAAACAACCATTCTACATCCAGGAAGGTGGAACAATTGCTTGGACAGGTGATCCTTATAATGCTAACATTGATTTGAAAACGTATTATAAAGTGAACGCAAGTTTATCTGAAATATCACCGGATGAATTGCAAGGAACTGCAAATATGAGTACGCAAGAAATCTTGTGTTACCTTGATTTAACGGAATCATTGCTCAAACCAAATATTGGCTTCGATATCAAAGCTCCAAAAGCGAATGAAACAGGTAAAGCATTGCTTTCGAGAATTACAAGTGATGCCGATGAGTTGAATCGTCAATTTTTCTCCTTGTTATTGTGGAAGCGCTTTCAACCGCTTAAAGGTTCAACTGCCGCTGGTGGTTCAGCAGCCTTAGATCTTGTTGCAAATCAGATTAATTCAATGCTTGCATTGGTGTCCAAAGAATATAAAATGAACGTTAACATTGGCGCTGACAACTTAACAGGTGAAAACTCGCTCGAATTCGGAGTCACAAAAGGATTCTTGGATGACCGATTGATTTTTACTGGAAGTTTTGGGGTTGAGAATAATGTTCCTACAGGAAGCCAAAACCAAAGTATGTTGATTGGTGATGTGAGCGTCGAATACTTACTAAATGAAAGTGGAACCTTCCGCGTCAATATCTTCAATGAATCGAATGACTATTCTATTATTCAGGATAAGAATCTTGGATTATTTACACAAGGTGCTGGTATAAATTACCAAGAAGATTTTGACAATGTAGAGAATTTTATGCTCGTTCAGTATTTCCTAGATGTTTTCAGAAAAAAGGAAAAGAAACGTATCACTATCAAACGTAAAAAACAGCAAACCCCTATTCCAAGCGCTGGATCTCCGCCCGTGAGTATTTTGAATGAGGAGGACTAAATGATTACAGATTGCAAATTGCAGATTACAGATTACAGATTGCAAATTGCAGAGGACAGATTGCAAATTGCAGAGGACAGATTGCAAATTGCAGAGGACAGATTGCAAATTTCAAATTAATTGAAAATTTGCCAGCCTCAATCTGCAATTTCCAATCTCCAATCTGAAATCAACATACAGTTTTCGGAATTCTTGATTACTTTTAGCATTTCAAAATAACTCAAGACTCGATGAAGAAAGTATTGATAGCAAATCGCGGTGAAATTGCACGACGTGTCATACGTACATTGAAAAAAATGGGAATTGCCACTGTGGCAGTTTATTCCGATGCTGACAGACATGCTCCTCACGTTTTAGAAGCGGACGAAGCTGTTTATTTAGGCGCCAGTCCTTCCTCTGAAAGTTATTTAAAACAAGATTTAATCCTCGATTATTGCAAGCAACTAAATGTTGATGGAATACATCCTGGTTATGGTTTTCTTTCAGAGAACGCTCATTTTGCACGTAAAGTTAAAGATGCTGGGATCAAATTAATTGGTCCATCACCAGAATCGATGGATATCATGGGTGACAAATTAAGTGCGAAACAAGCCGTTAAATCGTACCACGTTCCTTTGGTTCCCGGTGTCGATGAAGCAATCACAGATATTGACGAAGCAATCAAAATTGCTGAATCGATTGGTTACCCAGTTCTTATAAAAGCATCTGCCGGTGGTGGTGGAAAAGGAATGCGTTTAGTTGAAAATTCGGCTGAATTTGCAGAACAAATGAGAATGGCGCAAAATGAAGCGCGTTCTTCGTTTGGAGATGATGCCGTTTTCATTGAGAAGTTCGTTACCAAACCGCGTCACATCGAAATTCAAGTATTTGCCGATCAATTAGGGAATGCTGTTTATTTATTTGAGCGTGAATGTTCTATTCAGCGTCGTCACCAAAAAGTTATCGAAGAAGCACCAAGTTCAATCGTATCTCCAGAATTGCGCAAAAGAATGGGCGAAGCAGCTGTAGCAGTTTGCCAAGCATGTAATTATGAAGGGGCTGGAACTGTTGAATTTTTATTGGATGCCAATTTAGATTTCTTCTTTTTAGAAATGAATACACGTTTGCAAGTTGAACATCCCGTTACTGAAGAAATAACAGGTCAAGACCTAGTAGAATGGCAAGTGCGCGTTGCAAGAGGTGAACGTTTACCAAAATTGCAAGACGAATTATCGATTAATGGTCATGCGATTGAGGTACGTGTTTATGCAGAAGATACCTTGAACGGATTTATTCCAGACATAGGAAATTTACTTCGCTACCGTGTTCCTTCAGGAAGAAGTGTGCGCGTAGATGACGGATTTGAAGAAGGAATGGATATTCCAATTTATTACGATCCAATGATTGCAAAATTAGTTGTTTGGGGAGAAACACGCGCGAAAGCAATTCGACGAACGATTCAAGCAATTGACAATTATCAGATTTCGGGTGTTAAAACAACACTTGACTTTGGTAAATACGTTTTGAAACATGAAGCGTTTAGAAGTGGCCACTTCGACACTAACTTTGTAAAACACTATTTTCAAGACCCAACGATAATGTATGAATCGATGGAAGAAGAAAAAGATGCTTTGCAACATGGAATCAATCAAATTTGGGATGATATCAAGGCGCGCAACAAATCTGAATATGCTTCAAGTGACATAAAAAGTTCTTGGCACAACGCTCGAACATAATTCATAAAATTATGTCCTAAATAGTCTTGAAATATTACACAATTAATTCTACTTTTACATTCAAAATACGAAAAAATGAACTTACACGAATATCAAGGTAAATCAATTCTTAAGAGTTACGGAGTTGCCATTCAGGAAGGAGTTGTTGTTGACAAAGCAGAAGATGCAGTTGCAGCAGCAAAAAAATTGACTGAATCAACAGGAACTGAGTGGTACGTTGTTAAAGCACAAATCCACGCAGGTGGACGTGGTAAAGGAGTTGTTGCAGAAACAGGTTCTCACGGTGTTGTTTTAGCGAAGGGTATTGATCACGTTGAAGAAAAAGTGAAAGGCATTTTAGGTGGACACTTAGAAACTGCTCAAACGAATGGAAAAGGTAAGCTTGTAAGCAAAGTATTAATTGCGCAAGATGTTTACTATCCTGGAGAATCTGCAACAGCAGAATTTTACATGTCCGTTTTATTAGACAGAGAGCAAGGTAAAAACGTGATTGTTTATTCGACTGAAGGTGGAATGGACATCGAGCATGTTGCTGAGCACACACCTGAATTAATCCACAAAGAATTCATCGATCCACGTGTTGGAATCCAAGGTTTTCAAGCAAGAAAAATTGCTTTCAACTTAGGATTATCCGGTGAGGCTTTCAAGCAAATGACAAAATTCGTTGTTTCATTGTATAATGCATATGACGGAATTGATGCTGCAATGTTTGAAATCAATCCAGTCTTAAAAACATCTGACAATAAAATTATCGCAGTTGACGCGAAAGTAACATTGGATGGTAACGGATTATTCCGTCACCCTGATTACGCTGCATTACGTGATTTAACAGAAGAAGATCCAACGGAAGTTGAAGCAGATGCTGCAGGTCTTAACTTCGTTAAATTAGATGGAAATGTTGGTTGTATGGTCAACGGTGCAGGATTAGCAATGGCAACTATGGATATCATTAAACTATCTGGTGGTAATCCAGCGAATTTCTTGGATGTAGGAGGTACTGCAAACGCTGAACGTGTTGAGAAAGCGTTCCACATCATTTTAAAAGATCCAAATGTTAAGGCAATTTTGATCAATATCTTTGGTGGTATCGTTCGTTGTGACCGTGTTGCTCAAGGTGTTGTTGATGCTTACAAAAACATCGGTACATTCCCAGTTCCATTAATTGTACGTTTACAAGGAACAAATGCTGAAGAAGCGAAAAAATTAATTGATGATTCAGGTTTAGATGTGTCTTCCGTTGTTTTATTGCAAGAAGCTGCAGATAAAGTAAGAGAAGTATTGGCATAATCAAAAGGCCAAACAAAATAATTTAAGGCTTCTCATTTTTTGGGGAGCCTTTTTTAATACAGTATCCCAATACATCGGGAGGAATTTAGAAGTCGGATTTCTAAATCCTTTGTATCTTTGCAATCAATGAATATCTTCAATAGAAATATGATTATTTATAAAACAGCAGCTGAAATCGAAATTATGCGCGAAGCTGCTCAAGTTGTTAGTCGCACACTCGGAAAGGTTGCAGAAGAAATTGCCATCGGAGTAACTCCTAAATACTTGGATAAAATGGCCGAGGAATACATACGTTCTCAAAAGGCAATTCCGGGATTTTTGGGACTTTATGGCTGTCCTAGCACCTTATTAATTTCAGTGAACGAGCAAGTTGTTCATGGGCTACCAACTGATCGTCCTTTTGAAGATGGTGATATTGTATCCGTAGATTGCGGTTCAGTTTTCGAAGGATTTTATGGCGATCATGCTTATACATTTGAAATTGGAAACGTAAAGCCTGAGATAAAAAAATTATTAGACGTTACAAAAGAATGCTTGTACCTAGGTATTGAGCAATGCACAACCTCAAACCGCATTGAAGATATTGGCTGGGCAATTCAGCAACATGCCGAAAAACATGGATATGGTGTCGTTCGCGACCTTGTTGGGCATGGTTTGGGAAGAACACTGCATGAAGATCCACAAGTGCCAAATTATGGTCGTAGAGGTCGCGGAAAGAAAATCCAAAATGGTTTAACGATCGCCATCGAACCTATGATTAATATGGGGACAGAAAAAGTCATCCAATTAGACGATAATTGGACAATTGTCACAGAAGACGGACTGCCAAGTGCGCATTTTGAGCACGACATTGCAATTGTTGATGGGAAAGCCGTGATTTTGTCTACATTCGACTATATTGAAGCTGCTTTAGCTAAGAAAAAATGACAAGAGAAGAAAGAACCGTTTTTTTAGCCGTTCTCGTTCCCATTGTATTTGGAGGAATCATTCTTTTTGAAAAGGGAGCTTTTATCCTACCCTTTCCTTTAAATGAATTTATCTTATTAATTGTCAGCATTTTATTTGCCATTCGTGTAGGAAAACATTTTCGAATGTTGAGTATTTTTTCAACGGCATTTGCAGTTTTCAACTTACTTTCTACCGAATTTTTCTGGTCATTCTTCTTGACGGAGGTAAATCTCTATGAATTAATTGAAGGAGGCACCTTAGATTTAATAAAATTATTGAGTGCTGTTTTACTCACAATTTGGGCAGGAATAACCTTAATTAAGGCGAAAGATTATTTTAGTTCAGCCTTGTTTATTTTATTTTTTGTGCTGTATTCAAGTGCAATGATTTTCCAACTACCACCGTTAGAAGTACTTGCTACTCTGATTCCTTTTGCAACTGTTTTAAAATACAAGGA
Source organism: Crocinitomicaceae bacterium (assembly GCA_044233275.1). GTDB lineage: Bacteria > Bacteroidota > Bacteroidia > Flavobacteriales_D > Crocinitomicaceae > M0103. Next base: position 11,353 of record JBIIKG010000043.1, read on the forward strand.
ACATTTCCCTTATCATTTGCTTTGGCTTCTGTTGTCAATCCTGACGATGATGAAGTTAGTAATGTTGTCTTTTTCAGTTTAATAATTCTTTTTTGAAGTTTTTTTGCAGGAATCCTTTGAATTAATGCAGCTTTTCTTAATTTTGTCGCCTTAGTTCTTTGATTATACGGAGGGATGGGTGAGTGGCTGAAACCACCAGTTTGCTAAACTGACGTACGGGTAACTGTACCGCGGGTTCGAATCCCGCTCTCTCCGCTGTGTTATTTTAAAAAATGAAACGTTATCGGGATGAGAACCCGCAGCGGTTCGAAACGAAACGAAGTAAAGTTCATTGAGGCTGATGTAAATCAGACGAAATAATCCCGCTCTCTCCGCTGTGTTATTTTAAAAATGAATCGTTGTCGGGATGAGAACCCGCAGCGGGTCGAAACGAAACGAAGTGAAGTTCATTGAGGCTGTTGTAAATCAGACGAAATAATCCCGCTCTCTCCGCATTATTTTTGTTTAAAGTTTGCAAAACACAATAATCTTGTTACTTTTGCACTCGCTTTCTGAGAAACGTTTCAGGAAAATTTGAAATAACAAAAGATGATTTGCTCGGGGCGTAGCGTAGTCCGGTCATCGCGTCCCGACGAAAAGTCGGGAAGGTCGCAGATCAAATACTGCTAATTGAAATACTGAATAACGATTTTGGGACTTTATTCCAAAATAATACGGGGCGTAGCGTAGTCCGGTCATCGCGCCTGGTTTGGGACCAGGAGGTCGCAGGTTCGAATCCTGCCGCCCCGACGAGGGGGATGAGCAATCATCCCCCTTTTTTTTTATACAAATGGCCCCGTAGCTCAGCTGGATAGAGCAACGCCCTTCTAAGGCGAAGGTCAAAGGTTCGAATCCTTTCGGGGTCACATTAAAGCTTTTCGCTCATGCGAAAGGCTTTTTTCGTTTTATAGAACTTAATCATTATGCCCTACTATTCTTATGTACTACGTTCTTTGAAGAATGGAATTCTTTATAAAGGATCAACACAAGACATTGAAAAAAGACTAATCGCTCATAATAACTCAATGGTCAACTACACCTCAAAACATGTTCCTTGGAAACTAGTTGTTACAGAGCAATTTGAAACTAGAATTGAAGCATTAGCAAGAGAAAAATGGTATAAAACAGGTGTTGGGAGAGATTGGATCAAAGCTCAATTATAGGCGTAGCTCAGTCCGCCGCGGCGGAAGCAACGCCCTTCTAAGGCGAAGGTCAAAGGTTCGAATCCTTTCGGGGTCACATTAAAGCTTTTCGCTCATGCGAAAGGCTTTTTTCGTTTTATAAAATATTGATTTACTCGCATCTAATTGCAGATTCACATTACTTTTCAGCCCAAATCTTCACCCCACAATTCACTTGAAAAAAATAATTTTAAAATCATAACAGCACCTCATAAACTAGTAGTAAATTTGATTTTTAAATTAGATCGCATTGCCCATAGCTAAAAAAACAATTTTCAATTTAAACACGCTTTTTAGGCTGTCATTTATCCTTAGTTTTGTTGGGGTTTTTGTATTTATATTGGACTTTGGTTACAATAAAGATGTTTGGATTCAAATCGCAATTAAAGGATTTTATTTCTGTGCGATCACATTGGGAATAGCTGCCACATTCATTCGATATTTTATATTAAAGCAACCCATTGAAAGTAAAGTGTTAACAATAGACATCATTACTGGAATCTTTTGTATTGCAGTAATTCTCGTAAACTTTTTCTCTGAGTTATTTAATAAAACACCCTTTTTGTTTTATGGTGAAAGTTGGATCAGATTTGCTTTTGTGCTTACTTTCATTCGAGAGTTTTCTGAGCAAAAGCTGCAATACAAAAGGGCAACATTAAATCCTGCCCAATTATTTATCATCAGTTTTATTGCAATCATTTTACTTGGTGCGCTCCTACTCCAATTACCCAATGCTACACACAATGGCATTTCTTTTTTAGATGCTTTATTTACATCGACAAGTGCCGTTTGTGTAACCGGCTTGATTGTAGTCGACACGGGTTCCTATTTTACTGAATTTGGTCAGGTAATCATCATGTTTTTGATTCAAGTTGGTGGATTGGGCATCTTGACTTTTGCTAGTTACTTTAGTTATTTTTTCAAAGGCGGATCCTCTTATGAAAATCAACTTTCAATCGGAGAAATGACGAATTCTGACAAGTTGGGAGAAGTGTTTTCAACCTTAAAAAGAATTCTTATCATCACCTTCATCATTGAATTTATTGGAGCTTTGATGATCTTTACAAGCCTCGATAGTCGTTTGATAGGTTCTTTCTTTGAACGCGTGTATTTTTCAGCTTTTCATGCTGTATCCGCATTCTGTAACGCGGGGTTCTCAACACTTCAATTAGGTTTGTACGATGATGGATTCAAATATAATTATTTCCTTCAATTGGCCTTGATTTTCTTGTTTGTGATGGGGGGATTAGGCTTCCCAATTGTTGTTAACCTTGTTAAATTTACCAAGTACTTTATTACTGTTCGTGTTCTACAATTTAAAAAAAAGGTTAAAAATCATAAACCATGGGTATTAACGCTGAATAGTCGAATTACATTAATTACAACCATTACTTTAACTGTCGTTGGTACTATACTTTTCTTCTTTGCTGAATACGATAACTCGCTTGCTGAACATGGTGCTTTTGGGAAATTTGTAACCGCTTTATTTGGCGCTACAACACCAAGAACAGCTGGATTTAATACGGTTGACATGGCCAATTTAAATTTCTCAACTGTCATTTTAATCATCTTATTAATGTGGATTGGTGCCTCCCCTGCTTCAACGGGTGGTGGTATTAAAACAAGTACATTTGCCATTGCAACCTTGAACTTTATTTCACTCGCCAAAGGAAAAACAAGAATTGAAGTTTATCGCAGAGAAATTGCAGATATTTCAGTGCGAAGAGCATTTGCAGTCATCTCCCTTTCATTAATCGTTATTGGTACAGGAATAATCATCATGTCCATTTTCGACAGCGAAAAAGACCTACTTGGAATTGCCTTTGAATGTTTTTCAGCATATAGCACCGTGGGACTGAGCGTTGGCATCACTGCAGATTTGAGTTCCGTAAGTAAATTTGTTATTATTGTAGTCATGTTTATTGGTCGTGTCAGTATGCTCTCTATTATGATTGCTGTATTTAGAAAAGTAAAACACAAAAACTACCGTTATCCTTCGGAAGAAATAACGATAAATTAATCCGTTTAAAAATGAAATATCTTGTATTTGGTTTAGGAAATTTTGGCGCATCATTAGCTGAAAAACTAACTTCCCAAGGGAATGAGGTGATCGGTATTGACAACAGTATGGACAAAGTTGATTTATTGAAGGAGAAAATCTCACATACAATCTGCATGGATGCCACGGATGAGTTTACTGTTTCTGGTTTACCACTAAAAGATACAGATGTCGTTATTGTGGCAATTGGAGAAGATCAAGGAGCCAATATCATGGTTACAGCCTTATTAAAGAACTTTCAGGTTAAAAGATTAATAAGTCGCGCCATTAATCCCTTACACGAAAAAGTGTTGCGTGCCATTGGAGTAGATGAGATTGTGCATCCAGAAGAGGAAACGGCTGAGCGTTGGTCTAAAAAACTTTGCTTAAGCGGATTGGTCGATTCATTTGAATTGAGCGATGAATACAGTATTGTTGAGGTGAATGTGCCATCTTCGGTTATCGGAATGCAGTTAAAAGAAATTGGTTTTAGAAAAAACTACAATTTACTTGTATTAACGACCATGAAGAAATCGGAAGAAAAAACAGATGTTGGTCGAAGTCGAAATATAACTAAAGTTCAAGGAGTTGCATCACCTGAATTAATGTTGGAAAAAGATGACATTCTAGTCGTATATGGTTCAAACAAGGATATCCAAGCTTTCTTGAAGTCATAATTAATAGGAATAGAAGATATACGCCAAACAATTGAATTATTTTCGATTTTTAATACTTTGTACTTAAAGCTTTTGAGAGATTTCTCACTAATAATGGACTTTTTTCAAAAAAATATTCAAGTAATTCTTGGAGAATTTAAAAAAGTGATTACCTTTGCACACGCTTTTAACGAAGAGCATTTAACACAATTTTGAATCTCATTGTTTTGAGAGATCGCAAGATTAAAAAATTGGTTTGGTAGTTCAGTTGGTTAGAATACATGCCTGTCACGCATGGGGTCGCGGGTTCGAGTCCCGTCCAGACCGCTTCTAGTGTTTCTCAAACAAACACAAAAGCACGTAAAACCCTTTAAATCAAACGATTTAAAGGGTTTTTTGTTTTTATGAGTTATTCATTTCATTCATAGATTAACAAAAAAAAAGTGAACAAATCGGTTAACAAGTAGTATACTTGCATTTTGTTAACCGAATTACGCTTTAAGTAGCTGATAGTTAAAAGATTAGATTGGTCTAATTTGTACGGTTTTGATGTTCGTTTTCCACCCATTCAAAGTGAATTGGTGAACAAAATCAAACAAATTAAAACAAGATGAAACAAAACTATTCGCTTCTCTTTTGGTTGAACACCTCAAGAATGCAACTAGAAAAGGCAGCTATCTACTGCCGTATCACCGTAAACGGCAAACGAGCTGAGCTATCCGTAAAACGATTTATCGAACCATCCAAATGGATTAAAACAGCCGGAATGGTCAAAGGATCATCCGAAGAAGCTCGGATAATCAACAACCAGTTAGATATTATCCGAACATCCATTTACCGAATTTACGTTGAGCAAACCTCCCTTGGAAAGTTTATCACTTCCGACCTACTCAAAAATGAATTTCTCGGAAACACCGAAAAGGAAAAAACATTCCTGGAAGCATTTAAGTATCACAACGACCAGATGAAAGAACTCATCGGAACCGATGTTGTCAAATCCACCCACACCAAATTTGAGACAGTTTACAAAAAGTGTTGTGACTTTCTCAAGAAACGAATAAAACGATCGGACGTTTACCTGAAAGAACTCGATTACAAATTCATCACCGATTTTGAACATTATCTCAAAACGGAAGGCATTGCGCACAATACAGCAATGAAATACATCCGCAACGTCAAGAAAGTAATCAATCAGACCGTTTTAAAT
>JBIIKG010000044.1:0-16342 GCA_044233275.1 Crocinitomicaceae bacterium
AATACTATGGTCTTTTACAAGATGAATATGGAAACAGTACGGTTCGTCTTGTTGATTTAATTATGTGTAAAAATCGCAGTGGTAACATAGATGTTGTACGTTTAAAAGTGAATGAACAATTCACGAAATTTGTTCCATTCAGTCCTTCAAATCACAATTTTGATATTGATCCTGATCGGTTGAGTGATTTTTATGATCCAACCCCATTTTAATTAGAAACTCAGAGCCGCTGTCTAAAACTTATGCGTCGAATTGGACGACCTGTGATTGTGTTCCTGCAATCCAATTATGTACGGGACGAGTTTGAAGCTTCGCACTGCATGCTTCTTCCACTTCGTTCCATCAGCATGCATTCCTACAGAAAGATAAGTACAGCGGCTCTTTTTTACTTTTTCAAACATGAATAAACCAGCAAATGAATTTCAACCTTTGATATCAAACGTCAATTTCCAGCATACACTCGCCGAACGAAGAATTGAGGTGAAAAAGAATCGCATTAAGAATCTTCAAATGCGTGAAAACTATGCAAAACGTTTTTTACGTATGCAATGTGCGACTGATTTATGTCTATTGTTAAACGAACCTTTTTCTGATCTTGAATTCCTGATCAATCAACCCAATTATAAAACGTTTTCGATTCCTAAAAGGAGCGGTGGAAAACGGGATATTTCAGCACCAGAAAAAAACCTGTTGAGGGTTCAGAAAAAGTTGAACCGTTATTTCCAATTTATTTATTTGGGACTACGACCAACAAATGTACACGGGTTTGTGCTTCAAGTGGAAAACCATGAAATTCAAGCTAATATTGTAGAGAATGCCAAACATCATGTTGGTAAAAAGGCTGTGTTAACTATAGATTTAGAAGATTTTTTTCCTTCCATCACAGCAAGAAAAGTAAAGGAATTGTTAAAGAGTGCTCCCTTTCAATTGAATGAAGATTTAGCAATTGCTATTGGCTTGCTCACAACACATAAAGGACGGTTACCTCAAGGAGCGCCAACTTCGCCGGTTCTTTCCAATTTTATTTGTCTCCCATTGGATCACGCCTTGCAGCAATGGTCTATCAAGAACAAGGTAAATTATTCGAGGTATGCAGATGATTTGACATTTTCGGCGGACATAGTTTTTTCACCGAACCAAATACTGGAGTTACGCGCTATTATTGAGTCCATTGGTTTTCGTGTGAATGAAAAGAAATTGCGTCAAAGACTGAATAATCGCAAGCAATCGGTCACTGGAATAACGGTCAATACGAAAGTAAATGTTAATCGGCGTTTATTGAAGTTGGTGCGCGCGATGCTGCATGATATGCGTGTGAATGGGCTCGAAGCTGCTACGCGCAATCATTTTGTATCACCTGAAAATCCATATTTTGATCGTAAAAAATTTTTCCTTAATCGCTTGGAAGGAAGCATAGCATTTATTGGTCAAGTGCGCGGACGAGAAGATCTACTCTATACCAAGATGAAGACTGAATTTTATTTATTACTTGATTCCAAAAACACAGATTAATTATGGTTTGTTTTAGTTTTCCAAGAAAAGAATTCGTACAAGCATTGCGTCAATTGAAGCAACCAGTCACCGTTCGCAGAAATGATGTTTACTTTCAGCGCTGCGAGTTAATTGCAACACCAACAAAAGTAATTTTTAAATTGCCAGGAAACGAAATTTATCTGGATGTCATCCCAATTGGTTATTGTAAAACAGAATTTTATTTTAAAGATTTTTATGATGTCATAAATAAAATCGCTGATGCCGACATTTCAATTTTGATTGATTCAAAAACGATCAAAGTGAATGCAGTTACCTTAACCGCGCAAACTAGTTTTCTAACGAAGAAATCAGCAAAGGAACAATTAGAACTTCCTATGGATTTTTTGAATGAAGATTCGAATGATTTCTTCACACAGAAAATTGTTAAAAGTAAAGACTATCAATCCAAAGATGGTTCGCGCCATTACTCCGATTATGAAATCTCAAAAGACGTTGAACAAGTTTTCGTGCGATTAAAAAAGTACAACATCGATAGCAGAATGATTGAGGAGTTTATAAAGAGTAATTTGAAGAGGGTGAAGTGATAAATGGTATTATTCTTTAATCCCATACTTCTCCATCTTAGCGCCCAAGGTATTAATTGCCCAGCCAATTGATAAAGCGGTCTGACGTTTGTTGCCATTGAAGTGTTTTAAAACACGCTCGATATGTTCTTTTTCAATGTAATCCCAATTCATGGGTTTGTTCACTGATTCTTGTTTTAGGCGCTTTGGCAGTACATCTGCGGAAACGGTTTCTTCATTGAAGACATACAAGCGAGAGATGATGTTTTCCAATTCGCGGATGTTTCCAGGATAGGAATAGTTGAGCAGGATATCCATCGCTTCTTTTTCCAATTGTAGTTTTTTACTTTTTTTAAGCTGACGCTTTTTCTGAGTCAAAAAGTACTCAATCATCGTTTTAAGATCGGATTTTCCGCGTTGCAATAGGGTAGGTACATCGAGTTCAACAACTGATAAACGATAGTAAAGATCCCACCGAAAGATTTTTTCTTCGCAACGTTTCACTAAGTTTTGATTCGTTGCAGCGATAACGCGCACATCTACTTTTTTTGCTTTCCCACCCAATGGCATGATTTCCTTTTCTTGTAAAACACGCAAAAGAGCTTGCTGCATATAGGGCGAAATATCTCCAATTTCATCTAGGAAAATGGTTCCTTCATTGGCCAATTCAAAAAGTCCAGGAGTATCTTTGTCTGCGCCGGTAAAAGCTCCTTTTTTATAACCGAACAAACGTGATTCCAGCAATTGATCATTAAAAGCGGAACAGTTTACAGTAATGTAAGGTTTCTCCTTTCGAATAGAATTGTTGTGAATGTATTTCGCTAGGTTTTCCTTTCCGGTCCCACTTTCTCCTAATATAAGTACGGTAACTTCATCTGTTTGTGCTACTTTACCGGCATTCAGGTAGATGGGTTCGATTGCAGGAGTTATTTTGTAATCATCGCTCGGACCAATACGCTTAATCTCTTCTTGATGATAAACTGCTGTAACTGGGAGTGTAGAATTGGATAAATTGATTTTAATTAATTCAGGTTTCTCCTTCGTTTTTGTATGACGTGCTTCACGCGTTTGATAGAGCGCTGTTTTCATATTCATGTTCATGTGGCACAAATACCAAACGACTTGCATGGCTGGCGTTCCAGGCGAAATAAACAAAGCGATTTGATCATCCTTATAATTGGCAAGAAAAGGAGTGATTTTTGACTGAATCTCTTGGTGATCAATTGGATCGTTGATGTCTAAGTATACGGCATCGATTGTTCGATCAGGAAATGATCTTCTTAAATGATTGACCAATAATTCGGTACGCGTATCATCACCTGGCTTGGTTGAAAGAATGAAGTGACGATCTCCTTTGAAGAAGTATTTGTGAAATGTGTAGTTTGGTCCAGCTTCATTTACGCTGCCCGCTTCAAAGTCATTGTTTTGGGCTACCCAAGAGATGAGTGTTTTCATTATCAAAATTTGATATAAATATACTTAAAATGATACATCAAGACAAAGGTATTGGGTATTTTAATGCCATTTTGTTTGTGGTACAGCATTTGACAATAGGGGCGAAACAAATTAAATCTACTTTATGGAAACAATCAGCATTCTTAAATCTACAAAGGACGAACAAAGTCAAAACACGCGTTTGATAAATTATTTTGTTCATGCCTTCATTGGAAGCAATGTTGAGGCCTTAAAAGGTATGTTAAACAAAAAAGGATTGTTTTTAGGAAAATATTCGAGAGAGCGCATGGCGGCGGAATTCTACAATATGTTTTTTGGTAAGGATCATGAAAAATTTATGTTTCACCATGCGCGTGTAAACCGCGGAATTGCTTTGGATAAAATTCCAGGCGCAGAAGTGGTTGAAATTCGCTTGAGTACTGAGGAGCGTTCAAAAAGTAAATTTGGAGCGCCAGCAGATCCAAGGAAATCTGAACGTGTGTTCCGTTTTTGTTTCCGATTTAAAGATGATTTAATCTGCGATATTCAGATTCCAAAACATTTTATTGAAAGTCCAGAAATTCTCTCTGATTTAAATTAATTAAACCTAAAATAAACTAAAATGCAATTAATAGGTAAACTAGTGCAAGTGCTTCCAGTTCAAACAGGTACAGGAAGAAATGGCGAATGGAAAAAACAGGATATCATCGTAGAAACGGATGGACAATATCCGAAGAAAGTATGTGTTTCAATTTGGGGTGATCGAATCAATGAGCAACAGTTGGCGGTAGGCAACAACTTAAAATTGGAAATTGAAATCGAGAGTAAAGAATTCAGTGGTCGTTGGTATACCGAGTTGAAAGCTTGGCGAATTGAACTTGCCGCTGCAATGACTGCAGTTCCTCAGAATAATCTTGAAAATGTCGTCCCTCTGAATATTGAAGAGGACAGTGAGAAAGATATATTACCATTTTAAATCAATTGAATAACGAAAGAGACTTTCACATCTGTCAATTGCTTGAACGGAAAGGAAATTGGAATTGCCGTTCCGAAGAAGTTTGTAGATAAAGCAAGATACAAAGCAGAGAATTGTTGACAGAGTTTTAATGGTGAAATCAAAATACAACTTCGCCACCAACTACCAATCCATCTTCCTGATTTGATTCGATGATGGTATTTCCAAATTGCACTTTGGCTAAAAATTTATTCTTGCCGATAGATGAAAGCCCATAGTGCATTTGTTCAATTGAAAATGATTCGGATTCGAATTTATATTTTCCAATTAATCCTTTTTCAAATTGTAAAAGAGTAAACACTTTTGAATGTGCGCTCTCAAAAATAGGTGCTTCAATTAAGGATGTGTCATATAAGGGAAACAAGGTTGTGTCGGTGTCTAATTCGTTCGCGCGAAAACGCGTAATTAATTTCGAACCTTTTTTAATTTCAATTCGATTCTGTGGATTGAGAAGAAAACCTGTTTGTTCAGGATGGATAGAAAGTTCACTCCAATGAGAGAAGCCATAATAATCTAAAAATTCAAGGTTGAATAATACAATTTCCCATTCAACCTGGTTCTTTATTCGTATTCGATTCATTTCATCAAACATATCTTGGTCCACTTCGCAATGCCAGTAGCGAATTCCAGTTCCAAAAAGATTGATGATGTAGTTCATGTTTGTTTTATGTTTTTTATGATGATCGTTTATAGACTAAACGAATGAATAGGAGAATTGTCATAATTACTGAGCACTTTTAGTTCTGTATTTCCATCACCATCTCCACATCTTTCACCTTTTCTAATTTGATGTCATAATAATTAAAGTCTTTGCTATCTGGATTTTCTTCTTCGATGATGTTAATCGAACAATCGACAATAGGAATGGGCTCAAAGTACAATGAAAATACTTTCCAATCTGCTTTGGATTCGAAATCGTGTCGAGCAGGGGCAACGGGAATATTGATCGTCTCTTTCAATAAGTAGCGGTTTTTGCTGCCAACGACCTCGATGAATGTATAAGGTGCAATTCGTATCCATCCACCTTTTTCATAGATCCATGGCGCAGCATAGCCAAAATCAATGCGTGTATATTCTTTGTTTAAGACCATTCTTAAAACACTTGGATTCTTTTTTCGTTGATCACCAGTAATTGGTTGAACGATATAGGTTTTTTTATCTGTTTTCATGTGAAAGTTCGTTTGTGAAATCGCTTAGCCATTTGGGTGATGTAATTCTGACATTTCTGCCCTGTGCTAGAAAGTACCGCGCTAATTCGTAGGATGGAATTAAATCGAATGTAATAGTTGAATTACCATGGTTGTGCTTTTGTATTTGTTGACTTTCGTGCAAGGGATAAGCTTGAAAGTATTGAGTGTTCTCGCGGTTAACTTCTATTTGGATCTGTTCCTTTTTAGCTCCTGCAATCGGATAAACACCATAAACATCATTCAAGTATATATCCATTTGAGCTGTTTCCATTTTTTTGAAGGGCTTATTGGTTAGGAAAGGCTCGCTAATTCGGTCAAAACCAAATATTCTGATAGCATCGTGTGACTCTGAATAACCAATTAAATACCAACGATTTTCAAATTCTTTGATTAAGAAAGGATGAACAACGCAATGCTTAAACATACGTTTTCTGTAGGAAAAATGTACAAATGATACAACTAATCGTTCTTTACAAGCTTGATAAAATAAATCGAAGTGCTCAAATCCGCGCGAAACGGGTGGAACCATGGTTTGAAGGATGGGTCGTTTTAACTCGGTTGATAGTTTTCTTTCTTTGGTTGCTGAAACTAATTTTTCTACCGCATTGTTAAATTGATGGCTGATCCGCGTTCCTCCCAAGGACTGTATAAAATCAACCGCTTCAGTGATGATATCCAATTCTTCTTGACGCAGCGAAACTCCTGCCAACGCATAATTTGGATCGGTATATTCATATCCACGATTTGTTGGACACCAACGAATGGGTGCATCAAATCCATCTGGATATGGCAAACGCATATTCGCAATATCTTTTTGAATCGTTTCTTTCGAAGGCATGAAGTCTAATTTCTCCCAACAAGCATCGATTAGCTCGTTCATTTTTGGGTATTTACGCCTAGGATTTCTAACTAATTCATCGATCACTTTGTATCGTCGGAAAGCACTTTTACTCAGATTCATTTTACATTTTTTTTGTGAATATACACTTTTTTTATTACTCCGTAAATAAAATACGGTCATATTATTTTACTTTGTTCAATTAAAACTAAAAAAAGATGGAAACAACGATTAAACAACTAATTGAAACGGATCGAAACTTAAAAGTCGATTCACCGGTAAGGCTCTATAATCCTGAAGGAATGGACTTTAAAAACGGATTACGTGTCAAAAGTATTGAAGCAACAGCTGAATATACGCGCATCGATTTTATTTACAAATCTTCCATGATTTATGACAACGGTGGTTGGATTCAAATGGATCCGGATTCATACATCCAGCCAATTGGATCTAGCACCAAATACAAACTGGTTAAGTCGATTGGAGTTCCCCTAACACCGCTGAAACATTATTTTAAGCGTCAAGGAGAATACTATCCTTACACACTAATCTTTCCCGCTCTTCCAAAAGATACAAAAGCGATTGACATCATTGAGAAATTGGCTCCAGGAAGCTATTTCAATTTTTACAATGTTGATTTTTCAACATGGATGACAATTCCTCACGCTGCGGACTTACCTAGAAAAAACAACTAAGATGTACATGCATGTAGTATCCAACGATACGTCATTTAGTAAAATGATGAATCAAATGAGCAAAAGACGATTGGTGCGTCTAGCTAGTCAATTTTTAGTCAAAGAACATTTATTTATTAGTTTGGTCTATATCGACTACAAACTAGTCAACTATTTAGAAGAGCGTTATCCAACTTTTGCTATGCCAGATTGTGATGATAAAGAGGCAATCACCATCAATGTTGCTAGTTTTTTACTCAAACTTAATCGAAGTGAACTAAGAACACTTTACTTGAAATTTGCAACAAAAAAAGATGCAATTGGTGATTTAATGGCTTATAGTCACAAGGATCGCTGTCGTTTCATTGCTAAATGTTGGAGATGGGAGATTTCGCATGTAGAACTTATCGATATGATTATTGCCAACTAACGTCACTCTTTTCTTAATCGTAAACTCCCGATAACTTCGGGAGTTTTTTTTTCCTTCCAACGAATAGCACTATTTGATGGTATAACGTTCAAGAACATTTGTCCAATTGACACTATCTTGAAATACGCGTCTTCGCAGTGATTTTTCAGATTCGAGAGTAAGTTCTTTTTTTTGCTCATTTATTTCTTCCAATTTCCCTTTAATTGTGTCAATAGCTGAAAGGAAAGCTGTCTTGTTGGCATTCAAACAATTTTCAATTTTCAAGGAATGGATGTACAAGTTCATTGCCTTTTGAGAAGGTTTTGGTTGAATGGAAAGTGCTGCTAGTTCTTGCTCAATTGTTTCAAGCTCATCAGCTAAAGTTCTTTGTTCTTGTCTAATATCAGCTGCTTTTTCATATTGCTGGTCACGAATAATTTCAGTCTTCTTGGGTTCCAATTCCAAAATGGCCAATTGAGTGCGAAGCATGCGAATTTCTAATTGGTACAAAGCTTCTTCTTGCTGACGCAGAAGTGCATAATTATTTCCAAATTCAGTTGCTCGTTGTTCAATATATGGTGCCAGTGATTTTAAGAAGTTTGCATTTGAAAGAGAATCATCAAAGAAAGCTTGATCTAATTCTTCTACTGTTTTTTCATCTAATAATTTTTTAGCCCATTTTAGTTTATCTTCCCTTTTCAGTGCTTTTAGGTAATAGGCCAAACTTGGTCCAGAAAAAGGTTTCTCTATTTGCAAGCGATTGTCTAATGACTCTTCTGTTGCGCATGAATAAATTAAGGTTCCGTTGTTATCTGCCACCAGTTGCAAAAAATTAAGGATTTCGTTTCGTTCATAAGGAGTTGCAAGTATATGATGAATATTATCCATAAAAACGAAGGGCTCATTGTGGAGATTGTTCAAATGGTAAGAGGTCAAATTGATAAATGAATCACCTTCTTTAAATTGAAAAAAAGCAGTTGAGCTTCCGTTTTGGCGCAATTGATTGGCAATCGCATGCAACAAATGACTACTTCCGTTTCCAGGATCACTTTCAACGCGAACAATGGAGAGTCCTTCAAATTGACAATTCAGTTGATGTTTCAGTTCTTCTAGTAATTCCGGTTCTAGCAGAATGGTTGAGAGTTGCTTTTCAACTCGGGGATGGGTAACAATTAAATGATTCATTTTCTAAGTTTTCAGCAAAGAAAATAGGAGTGACCGTAAAATGTATGCGGAAGTGTTTCTTATATAATAAAAAAATCATTTTTTTCGATTCTTACCACTTAAATTTGGGTTGTCAATCGATCGATTTTTGAGCATAGATTAATTGGCAAACTTTATCCATTGATTTAAAAATTTCCACGTCAAAATCTGGTGAATGCGTAATTTCAGTTAAGAGTGCAACAGCATCAAATAGTAACTTATTATCATTTCGATTAATTCGTTCTAAAAACGTTATTTCCTTACTTCCTTTTTGAGTTTCTGAAATAATTGTTTCTTGTGTGTTAGGATCTAATGCGAATAGTATTGACTTTTTCATGCTTCTTAATGTTTTGTCTTAATCGTGATGATGGCAACGGCCGCTTGGACTAGTGGTTCTGTTCTTGCATCTAGCATTTTTCTGAGTTGTTCCGGTACATTGGCTTGAAGTAGTACCTGCCGGTTTATTCGTTGTGTTTTTATCGCAACAATTTGTTCCAACCGTCCTATTATGAACTTTACAGGTACAACTATTCGATTTACTTCGATTACATTGAAAGCATAACAACTGAATATTAGCAGCATCGCTTTCTCCACCGCAAGAAAAGGGTGTAATATGATCATATTCTAGTTCTGATGAGCTGCCGCAGCATTGACAAATACCACCATCCCTTGTGAAGACAATTTTTTTGGTAGTTTCAGAGACATATCTGCTCTGTGAAAAAGAAGATAAACTGATAAAAATAAGCGCAAGTAGTAAAAATAGTTTTCTCATTTTCCTGATTTTCTTGTTTGGTAATCCTGAATCTTTATTTACAAGGTTCAATACGTTCGTGCCTTGAAACTAAAATAGACCTTTTCTTGCTTGAAGTTACAATTAATTCAGAACTAAACTAATTTTCTTAAATATTAACATTTCAAACTATAGTTGAAAAAGTGAGAAAAATCTGGTTTAATACTTAAAACGTAAGATGAAAGGGTACAAGCCAATTAATCCTTTCGAAAGTTCAGCTGCGTTCTCTGAATGAATACTTCCTTATACTTGCCCATCATAGATCTAGCGAAGGAATGTTGGCTCTTGGTGGGACATTTTTATAATTGGGTATTTCTTACAAATTCACGGAAATTATCTTTGTCAATCAAAGTGCCAGTTGCATCGTATTCACGCAAGAAAGTGGATGGGATTTTAATGGACCCTTTTCTTTTCCATTTAAATTCATAGGCAGTTAATTGTCCATTTGACTCTTCCACAAAATCGATTTCTTGCTTTTGTACGGTGCGCCAGAAATAGTTGTTTGTGTAAAGACGGTTATATTGTTGCATCTTCAAACGCTCTGATATTAAAAAATTCTCCCACAAAGCACCTTTATCTGTTCGCAAATCCAGTGGATTTAGATTGTTGATGATCATGTTACGAATTCCATTATCGTAAAAGTAGATTTTCCTGTTATTTTTGATTTCATTGCGTTGATTCCTGCTGAAACTATTTAATCTGAAAACAATGAATGCCTTTTCTAGTAGATCAATGTATTTTGAAACAGTAGCTTTGTCAATCTGCAACATATTGGACAATTCATTGTAGGAAACCTCGCTTCCCAATTGTAAGGCTAATGCTTTCAATAACTTATCCAATAAATCCGGCTTTTTAATTCCGGTTAATGACAGCACATCTTTGTACAAATAACTGGATGTAAGTTGCTTTAATACCTCACGCGCTTCTGATCGATGATTTATTATATCTGGATACATTCCATAAATCAATCTTTCTTCCAGTTGCGCGTTTGCTTCTACATAGCCAACATGGTTTTCAAATTCTTCCCAACTAATTGGAAATAACTGGTATTCATACTTTCTTCCAGTTAATGGTTCTTGTGTTGAATTGCTAATTTCCAATGCAGAAGATCCACTCAACACTAATTGAACATCTTTAATTTCATCTGTGATCATTTTGCCAATGAGTCCAATATCTTTGATGCGTTGTGCTTCATCGATAAAGATATAATGGTGTTTTCCAATGATGGATTTCAATTTTGAAACACCAGCATTTTCCAATAAATCTCTAATTTCTGGGTCGTCTCCATTTAGAAATAGAAAATCTTTTCCATCTAGACATTCTTTTAACAAAGTAGTTTTTCCTACTTGTCTTGGCCCAAGTAGAACAATAGCTTTTCCTTTATTGAACTTAGAAATTAATGTTTTATATAAGTCTCTTTTAATCATAATCTCCAAATATACTATATTTTTAGAGAATGAAATCACCAAATAAGTGTGTTATTTGTAGTTTTAATCTGTGTTAGAAGCGTTTAGTGCGAATAATTTATTTTAATCAATCAATCTAAAAGTTGCATTTATTACTTGAAATTAAGAAATGTTTAAACATTTTGTTTTAAATTGCTGATTATTATAGGATTAAAGGTTTGTTCAAAATATAAGCAGTGGATTGATTTGAATGCCAAAAGCAATCTCCTGAAACTCCTATTCTATGATTAATCTAAGAACGCTGATTTTACCCATTCGTTCAACGTGCACAAAGTAAAGACCTCTTATTGGTTTTGATATCTCAAAAATTCCCGAGTTTTCTTTAAACAATATTGCTTGTCCAAGGGAGTTGAAGAGTTCAATTTTATCCTCTTCATTCAAACCAGTGATTGTGAAACTTCCATTACTCGGATTGGACGAAATGCTAAGTGAGAAAAGATCTTGTGCTTGAATTGAGGCTGGACAATTCAAGCGGTTCATATATTGCCAAATGGTGTCATTGTATTGATTTCCAACAAGACTTGCACCCATAGATGAACCCATTCGAATAAGAACTAAACCATCTGAAGGTGCGACATTGATTATTTGACCATCTTTACCGAGTGCAGCATATAAGTCTGAGGGAGCATTGGGCATTGGAGATCCGGTGAATGAAAATTGGACACCTGGAAGCATGAAACTGGTTTGTCCGTTCAACCAGGTTAAATAACCATAGCTTGGATTTATGGATTGTGAAGGTGTCCGCATCGCATTCAAATAGCTCAAGTCGCTTTGAACTGTTGTTGCATTCCAAATTCCATCTTGGGATAACAAAAGTCCGAATCGAGCCATTGAACGTGCGTTAGAAACAAAAATTCGATTATATCCACTCGGAAAAAAGGAACCAGTCATACCAATTTTGCTTTTAATTTTTTGGTTCACCCATTGATTTAAGGTCATCCCTGTTGCGTTCGTAATGACTCCATCTAACATGGTGTAAGGTCCATTGTGATAGGCCCAACGCGTTCCTGGATCCGCCAAATACTGTAAACAAGCAGGATCTGTACAATAAAAATCAGGCACGCCATCATCAAATCCCGTTGTCATGCTTAATTGATGGATAATTTTTACCGCACTTTCTTGAGATGCGGTTAAACTGGTCCAACCTAATCCTAAATAATCACTTGAAACATCATTAATATCTAAGAATCCTTCAGTTTGCGCAATACCGACCGCATAAGCAGTTAATGTTTTGCCAGCTGAGTTCCATACCCATAAACTGTCTTTTGTAAAGTTGCCAAAGTACTTTTCCAAAACGATTTTACCATCCTTAAGCACAATGAACGCTTTAGAATCCGTTTGTTCTAAGTAGTCATACATCATAAGAATTGAGTCCTCACACCAGCCCAAATCAGCTGGATCAATTGTATCCCACGTGTCACCAACTAAAGGAGGAAAATAAGTCTGCGCTTTTGTTTCAAAGCCTATTATAAGGAGAAGAATAAATAGTAACTTTTTCATAGTATGATGTTGAATGATATAAATTTACGGTATTTCAACTCATTTTTTGACTAGAATGGAAAAAAGTGAATGATTAGTATTGAAAAAGCTTCTTCTAACTATTTAAATTTTGTGTTTCATTACGATGGACGGAGCGTATTTTTCAATCTCATCGATGGAAAAGCAAAATGGGGAATTCTAAATTCAAAAGGGGAGGAAGTTCTTCCAGCGAATTATAGCAATATCGTTAAAAACGATGGAGACTGCATTCTTCCTGAGATTTACATAGGCGATTGCTCAAATGACACAAATGAGTGCAAGCGCGGATACACTAACCTCAGTGGAGAAATCATTTGGCAACCAACACAATAAAAGCACTAAGCTCCAGCTCTAGCTTCTATTGCCGAATGACTTCCTCGATACAAGCCGTAGCGGATTACTTGGAAGTCTAGGCATACAATTGACTCCTAACGCCTAGTTCCTAATGCCTAATTTCTAGTCCCTAGAAAGTTCTTCCTTCACAAAATCAGCCAACTCCTTCAAATATCCTTCTGTGAAATCAAAGCGAATATTCGCAGTTTTATAAATCTCAGGAATTGTTTTCGTGTAGCCTAAACGCAAGGCATTTTTATAATCCTCAATAGCCTTCGGAAGGTTTTCTAAACTATTTTTCCAAACACCCAGCGCGCCTAATTGAGCAATTCCATATTCGATATAGTAGAAAGGAACTTCAAAAAGATGCAATTGACGCTGCCAAGCAGTCGCCTGCATGTCCTCATATCCTGACCAATCTGTTAAGCCTGTGCCATATTCTTTTGAAATCGCTGCCCATTTAGCGTGACGCTCATTCACTGCATGCTTCGGATTTTCATATATCCAATGTTGAAACTCATCTATTTGCGCAATCCATGGGAGAATTTTAAGGATTGTTTCCAATTGTTCTTTCTTAGCGCGTTTGAAATCCGCTTCATTAGCATAAAACTCTTTCCAAAGGTTCATTGTCAACATTTCCATCGACATAGAGGCTAATTCAGCAACCTCAGATGGTAAACTTTTGAATCCGGTTAATTCAAGATCTCTGCTTAGAAATGAATGAACTGCGTGTCCACCTTCATGCACCATTGTTACTAAATCACGCTGCGCACCAACAGCATTCATAAAAATGAATGGTACACCAATTTCATACAAAGGATAATTATATCCACCAGGCGCTTTACCTGTTTTTGAATCTAAGTCGAGGTGATTCATTTCATTCATTGTTCGCAAGCAATCCCCAAAATATGGATCCAATTGGTCAAACATTTTAATACTTCCAGCTAATAATTCTTGTCCAGTGGTAAATGGTTTTAAAGGTGCTTTTCCTTCAGGATCTACATCTGTATCCCATGGTTTGAATTTATCTTTCCCAAAAAGTCGCAGTTTTTCTTGCTGAATCTCTTTTACTAGCGGAACGATGTATTTTTTTATTGCCGAATGAAAATTGAAACAATCTTCTTTGGTGTAATCAAATCGACCCATTGACTGCAATTTGTAATCACGGAAGTTCGAAAAACCAGCATTGGTTGCTACTTGATGACGAAGTACAATTAATTCATTGAAAAGAGCATCTAGTTTATCAATATCGTCGCGTCGAACTGAGGTCATCTTATCAAAAATAGTTTTTCTCAATGCTTCATCTGGTTCTTTCAATAAGGATGCTGCTTTTTGCATAGTCAACTTTTCACCATTGTGCTCAATATTTTGCGCTGCTGAAATTGAACCAAATTTTGATGATTTCTCATTCAATTCTGCCATTAATGGTATATTTTCTTCACGAAAAAGATCCAATTCTGTTTTTACTGAACGGAAATAAATGCGATAAGCCTCTTCTTTGTTCAGCTCTTCAAAAAAGGCTGAATTGACTAATTTCTTATTCAATTGATCATCAAAAGGTGCTAATTCAGGTTGTATTTTCTGAATAAAGAAATTGTATGCATTTGCGTATTCTTCAGATTGTGTATCAATTGTCATTTTGATATAGCGCCATGCAGCATCTTCTTCAAGTACAGCTTCAATTTCACTTTTATCCTTTAACCATTTAACAAAATCTTCTTTTTTTGAAATATCTCTATTGACTAAATCAGTGAAATAGGCGTGAATGGATTCCCATGAATCGATTACTAAATCCTCTGCGACAAATTGGCGTTTATTTCTTTCGATTTTCATATATATTGGCTTGATCTGTATTTTGAATAATATGTTGCATAAAAAAGTCCCGACTTACACCGGGACTTATTCACTGCACAATGTGCTTATTTTCCTCTACTTGTACTTGTTTTCGTAGTCGTAGTTTTCTTCGCTGTAACTGGTTTTGCTGACTTCGCTGCAGGAGCTGCTTTTGGTTTCGCCGCAGTTGCTACCGCTTTCTTTGGCGCTGCTGCTTTTTTCTTTGGCGCTGCTTCAGTTTCCTCGGCTGCTGCTTTCTTAGCTTTTGGAGCTTTTTTCTCTGCAGACGCTTCTTCAACAACTTCTTCCAATTTCAAATTACCCGATTTGTGTAATAAGTTATACCATTGGAATATTTTCTTTATATCCGATGGATAAACACGCTCTTGATCGTAATTTGGAAGTAAACCCAACAGGTATGTTGTCAAATCTTTTAAATCATCTTTGTGAGAAGGGCATTCTTTTCCATCTTCTTTTTTGAAAATAGCTGTTAACAAATCTCGCAAAGGAGCATCTTCATCGTATGTATAGATACTGATATCATCTAAAGCCGATATACGGTCTGTAGAGTATGCAGGCACTCTCTTTCCATCCATTAAAGATTCAACGATAATACTGTTTTTACCCTGTGCAATCACCTTGTAAAGTCCCGGCTTTCCCGAAATAGCTATAATTCCTGTTAAATTCATTCTTAATTGTTTACGCCGCCAAAAATATAAATTCTTTAGCTACTAATCACATTCTTATAATTTTTGCTTGAATCTTTTGATATTCTGTTTCTATTAATACGTGATAGACTCCTTTTGTTAAATGAGCAATAGAGTAGGATAAAGGGGAAGTTTGAACTAATTCAAGCTCTTTTCCCATTGCATCAAATACTTTTACTTTACATTCACTCAAATGAGAACTAATGCTAAAAATATCGTTTGTTGGATTCGGATAAATTACAAAGTCTTCCATTTCAATTATATCGATGCCTGCTGTTATCGTAAGAGCTGGAGTTTCACTGATGCATCCATCCACAGAAACTGAGTAACAAGTATATGTGCCATAAGGTGGAGTAATTGCAAGAGTAGAAGCTGTGGCGCCAGGAATATCAACGCCATTTAAGGTCCATTGATAATTATCAAATGAGCTTGTTGCAAGAATGTTTCCTACTTGAATAATATCCAAAATTGGCGGACCAATTAATTGAGTTACATAATGTGTATCTGCAATTGCCAAACAACCGCGCAAATCGTAAACTTCCGCAGTGTAAGCGCCTTCAGAACTAACCATTAATGGTGATCCAATAAAACCAGTTGACCAATAAGCTGTCGTATTACCAGCACTCGAGTTAATAATAAGAGGTACATCGTCAGCACATTTTTCTGTTGGACCTGCAATACTTGCTGTAAACATTGTACCTAGCATTAAGTTCAACGCGTGCGGTTTGCCATAACCATAAGCATTGTTGGGAACCGGACCAGTATATGTATCCGTGAAAGCTGTTCCAGTTAAATCTGTTTTAAAGGCCAAATAGGTTGCTTTAGGACAGCTTTCTAGATAAAGTGCCGCAATTCCTGCGACTACTGGCGAAGCC
>JBIIKG010000193.1:0-5275 GCA_044233275.1 Crocinitomicaceae bacterium
AAATTTGTGGCCTTGTATTAATTGTTGTATGAAATGAATACGAACCAAATGAGGTAAGTAACAATCCGATTATAAGAACTTTTTTCTTCATCGCAGATAAATTTGATTTTTTGGTAGTTAAATATACAACTTTTGTAAGTCGATTCCGCATTAGGCAAAAACAATTCCAAAATTTCAAGTAATTTTAGACCATGCAATTTAAGGATGTCATAGGGCAAAAGCAGTTGAAAAAGCATTTGATTCAAGAAGTGAATTCTGGTAAAATCAGTCACGCCCAATTGTTTTTAGGAAAACCTGGTTATGGAGGCCTCCCATTGGCCTTGGCTTTTGTTCAGTATTTATTCTGTGAAAATAAGGGTGAAGAAGATAGTTGTGGCGTTTGTCCTTCGTGCAGAAAAACGGACGGATTGCAGCATCCAGATTTTCACTTTTCTTTTCCAGTTGTGTTAGCCTTGAATAAAACAACCAATCCAGCGATGCCATTGTGGCGCAGTCAGATAGAAGAGCAGGTGTATTTCGATATTAACGATTGGACATCTCATATCGATCCAAAGGAACGTCAACCCACGATTGGTGCAGACGAAAGCCAGGAAATCATTCGGAAATTAAGCTTAAAATCCTACGAAGGTGGATATAAAGTAATGTTAATTTGGATGGCGGAAGAAATGAATCTGCACTGCTCTAACAAATTATTAAAAATTTTAGAAGAACCGCCAGCTAATACTTTGTTCATTTTAGTTTGCGCCGCACAGGACAGCTTACTTCCAACTATACTTTCAAGAACGCAATTACTCAAAATTCCGCGCGTTGCTTTTGATGATGTAGATGCTTATTTAAGAAAGGATTTAGGAATAAATAACACAACCGCCTCAAGTATAAATGCCCGTTGCGATGGAGATTTAATTGAGGCAAGAAGAATTGCTGAATCACATGAAGATAACAATCGCGAATTGTTTATTCAATTGATGCGTGTTTGCTATAAAAAAGATGTGATTCCAATGATGGATTGGGCAGAAAAAATGGGACAGGTCAACCGTGAACGTCAAAAGATTTTCATTGAATATGCATTGCACATGTTCAGACAGAGTATGTTGCGCAATTACACCCAAGATCAATTGACCCGAGTTTCTGGGGAAGAAGATGAATTTTTGAACAAGTTTGCACGTTTTATAACTGGAAAAAACATCATGGATTTTATGCAGTCTTTCGATGATGCTTACTATCATTTGGAGCGAAATGCAAATGCAAGGATTCTCTTTACTCATTTGTGTTTCAACGTAATGCGCTATATTCACAAAGCATAGTTGATTCTTGAAGCACACAAAAATGATTGTAACGTAGATTAATTTGCTAATTTTACGATACTAATAAGTAGAAATATGGGTTGTTCAAATTGCAGTAGTGGAGGTGGAACTCCACGTGGATGTAATAATAATGGTACCTGTAGTTCTGGCGGATGTAATAAACTTGAAGTGTTTGATTGGTTAGCAAATATTGCTTTACCGAATGGTCAAACACCTTACGATATAGTTGAGGTTCGATTTAAAAATAGCCGTAAGGCTTTTTACCGCAACGCAAAAGGATTAAGCTTACATGTTGGTGACGTAATCGTTGTCGAAGCAAGTCCAGGATTTGATGTAGGTGTCGTATCGGTCACAGGTGAATTAGCTAGAATACAAGTAAAAAAGAAGGCGCCAGGGTTTAAACCAATGGAAGCGCGTAAAATCACACGTGTTGCCGTTCAAGAAGATATTGATAAGTGGATTAATGCGCGTTCTCTTGAAAAAGAAGTGATGCATAAATCACGCACTTTAGCTGTAAATCTAAATCTTGAAATGAAAATTTCAGATGTAGAATACCAAGGAGATTTATCGAAAGCAACATTTTATTACACTGCAGAAGGAAGGGTTGATTTCCGCCAGTTGATTAAGGACATGGCAGATCAGTTTAAAATTCGTGTTGAAATGCGTCAAATTGGTTCTCGTCAAGAAGCATCTCGCTTAGGAGGCATTGGATCTTGTGGTAGAGAATTGTGTTGTTCGACTTGGTTAACAGATTTTCGCTCCGTTTCGACGAGTGCTGCGAGATACCAACAATTATCTTTAAATCCGCAAAAATTAGCTGGACAATGCGGAAAACTGAAGTGTTGCTTGAATTATGAATTGGATATGTATTTGGATACTATTCGTTCATTTCCAAAAAGTGAAATTCGTTTATTTACCGAAAAAGGTCCTGCTCACCACATCAAAACAGATGTCTTCAAAAACCAAATGTGGTATGTATATGAAGGCGATGCAGCAATGGGTTCGGGTTTAATTGCGTTAACCCCAGATCGCGTTCGAGAAATAATTAAAATCAACAAGGAAGGTGGAAAACCACGTGAATTGAATGAATACGTTGCGGAAATAAAAGTCAAAGAACCAGATTACGACAATGTGGTTGGTCAAGATAGTTTAAATCGTTTTGACGGAGCATTTAAGACTAAGAAGAAGAAAAAGAAGCCAGGAAACAGACCAAATCCAAACAATCCGAATAATGGTCCTCGACCTCAAGGGGAAGGAACTGCTGTTGCTGCACAAGAGAAAAAAACAGAGGGTCCACGACCATCTAACAACAATAAAAGAAGAAATCGTCCGAACAGAAAACCAGGTGGTGAAAGCCCAAATAACCCTGATCAGAATGCGTAAAATTGCTCTTTTCATTTTATTGGCCGGCACATTCGCCGCTTGTGGTCCAACACCGCTTTACGAAAAAGTATATCGGTTTGAAGGTGATAAATGGGAGCAAAAGGTTAAGCCCGTGTTCAAAGTTGATGTAAAAGACATTTCGACAGAATTTGATTTTGTTTTAACGCTGCGTACGACAACAGATTATGAATTTAATAATTTGTGGGTGTATTTAAATACGGTTACGCCATCTGGTCAGAAGGGAAGAGAACCTTTTGAAATCAAGATTTCAAATCCAGATGGAACATGGGCAGGAAAAAAAACGGGAACTGTTGTTGAGTTCCCATTGTATTTTAAAAGAAGAAAATTACCTGAAAAAGGAACGTATACCTTTGTGTTAGAGCAAGCAATAACCGCCTCTACCATCGATGAAGTTTTAGATATTGGTTTTAAAATTGAAAAAGTTGCTGCTCAGTAAGAAAAGCAGTTTATTTTTTTGACCCCCCAATTTTATAAGAATAAGCAAAACTTAAAATATGCTTAGTAAACGGTCTTGAAAGATTAATTCGGTTATCAAAGATATACCCAACAGAGATTTCGTGGGGGCCATCCATTTCAATATCTACACCGGCAAACAAACGAAGCTTTGTGAGTTGTTGTCCATATGGACCATATACAGGGTTGTAAAAGATCTCACCACTAATTGATGGCGATAAAAAACTACCATTTATGTCATACGAACCACCAAGTTTTAATCGAATAGCCTGATCAAACTCTGGATTATATAATTCTGAATTCACCAATCGATTGAATGAATATTGATAGCGAATTCTAGATTTTATAGTTAAACGTTCTATCGTGTGTTTAAAATCCGCATTAAAATTCAATCGATGACTGTTTGAATAAGTATCAAAATTTTCTCTATCAACGATATAGCGATATTCAATCGATGGTTTAAACCATTTTTTCACTTTGTACTTAATGGAAATCGATGGAAAAATTGTTTCTAATCCATTAACACCAAATCGAGTTGTTAATTCCGCAGCCCAGTCAAGATCTTTAGCGATAGCTCCATTTACACCTACTTCTGTCCATATTTTCCCCTCATTCGTTTGTGAAAACAATGAAAATGGAAGCACGAAAAGTATGAACGAGGTAATTCTCATTTAAAGTTTTTTAATGTAAAGTGTATCAGTAACTACGGTCGATTTTTTTTCTGTGATTTCAATTGTCATTAAAACCTCTTTTTGTCCGCTTCCACATGTAATACAATCTTCATAAGTATAAATTGTATACGTTCCTGGTTGCAAATAATTGAATTCAAAACTTCCGTCGTAACTTGTTTTAATGTCGTCATCGAAATAAGTATTCTCTGTACCATAAACAATGTAGATATCTTGGTCAGCGGCTGGATATGAGGCAATAATATTCCCAACTGTATTGTATTTATTTTCAATAACAATCCCTGTAATTTTAGAAGACCCACCTTCGCCTTCCACTTTTTTACAACTGCTCAACATCAGCGCCGAACCGACAATTAACGGAAGAATAAATAATTTTCTCATGTATTTTTAATTAGTATTTTGAAGTATAATTTGATAGAAAACCAACCATACAAGAAGATTTATCGTCTCGAATATACAAATACATTTAATAATTTATTAATATTGGACTAATTCTTATTGAATTAAATTTTGTTTTGAACCTATTTCTTATGAAAAAATATTACTTTTTATTGGCGCTTTTGATCTCCGCAAGTGCACTAAACTCCCAAGTTATTTTAAATGAATATTCATGCTCAAATGTTACCGGTCCCACCGATGCGTATGGTTCACGTGAAGATTGGGTAGAGTTATATAACATGGGCGCAGCTCCTATTGATTTAACCGGATACTACCTTTCAGATAACGCAGGTAATTTAACCAAATGGATGATTCCTTCAGGTTCAATTGCAGCTAATGGATTCAAAATGGTGTATTGTTCTGGAAGAAATACAGTGAATGGCACCCAATTGCATCCTAACTTTAAGTTGACCCAAACAGATGGAGAGTGGATTATTTTAGCGAATACATTGGGAAATGTGGTGGATTCAATTAAGATCGTGCACATGACCAAAAACAACCACTCTGTTGGTCGGTCAACGAATGCAGCGGCAGATTGGAAGCTTTTTACAACACCAACTCCGAATGCAAACAATACTGGAGCGGTAAATTTCTACACACCTACACCAGTTATGAGCATAGCATCTGGCTTCTATGCAGGCGCACAATCGGTAACTATGACGTGCAGTGATCCAACAGCAACAATTCGCTACACGACAGATGGTTCTGTTCCAACTGCTACTTCAACGCTGTATTCCGGTGCAATTGCAATAAATGCTACGACAGTTTTAAGAGCAAGGGCTTTTTCAGTTGAACTTGTAAGTTTTACAGCTTCTGCAACGTTCTTTATTAATGTTACGCACACGGTACCTGTGGTTTCAATCGCTGGGGCGGGCACAGGAAGTGTTGCGAGTCTTTTAGGAGGAAATAGTAGTTTAACGCCTCAAGGCTTTTTTGAATTGTTTGAAGAAGGCGGTACATATATTGACAAAGGAGAAGGTGAATTTA
>JBIIKG010000194.1:0-5269 GCA_044233275.1 Crocinitomicaceae bacterium
TGCTTAAAATTATGACTGAACTTGGTGTTCGTCAATTTAGAATTGTCATTCAAAAGTAAATGCATTCTATATTAATGTGCAAGGCTATCCTATTGGGTAGCCTTTCTTCATTACATTATGTACTTTTAACCAAAAAATTAAGATTATCTTTCTCAAGAACTTATTTTTGCACAAACTGAATTCAAATGAAAAACCTTTTAATAGTTACCCTTCTTCTATTCGGATCGAATATCGCGCTGTCGCAAACCTATTGGCAACAAGAAGTGAATTTCAAGATTGATGTTAAACTAGATGATGTAAATCATACCCTCTCAGCATTTGAAGAGTTTGAGTACATTAATAACTCGCCAGATCAATTGGATAAAATATATATTCACCTTTGGCCAAATGCCTATCGTAATGGAAAAACTGCTCTAGGAAAACAACAGTATAAAGGTGGAGAAACTATGTTAACCTATGGTGATGAAAAAGACAAAGGTGGAATTGACTCACTTGATTTTAAAGTAAACGGACTTGCAACTAAATGGGAATATGATCCAGAACATATCGATATCGGTATTATTTACCTTTCAACACCACTTAAAAGTGGAGAACAAATTACCATTTCAACACCTTTTAAAGTAAAATTACCTTCTGGAGAAATTTCTCGCTTAGGACATATTGACCAATCTTATCAAATTACTCAATGGTATCCAAAACCAGCTGTTTATGACAAAAATGGTTGGAACCCAATTCCATATTTGAACCAAGGTGAATTTTATTCTGAATACGGATCATTTGATGTAAGTATAACCCTTCCGAAAAATTATGTGGTTGGATCAACAGGTGATTTGCAAACAGATTCAGAAATCACTTTTCTTGAGAATAAATCACTAGAAACACTTACAAAAATTACAGAATACCTTCAGCAAAAACAAGGTCGAGCGGGAAAAACAGATTTCCCTCCTTCTTCCGCAGAATGGAAAACAATTCGCTACACACAAACAAAAGTGCATGATTTTGCATGGTTCGCAGACAAGCGATTCGCAGTAAACAAGGGAGAAGTCACGCTTCCTCATTCCAAAAGAAAGGTTACCACTTGGGCAATGTGGGTCCCTCACAACACCTTTACTTGGCGTTATGCTGATGAATATTTGAGAGATGGAACTTATTATTATTCACTTTGGAATGGTGATTATCCGTATAATCAAGTGACAGCCGTTGATGGCACAATCAGTGCTGGTGGTGGAATGGAATATCCAAATGTTACGGTTATTGGAAATGCGAGCAACAAGGAAGAATTAGAGGTTGTTATTGTTCACGAAGTCGGTCACAATTGGTTTTATGGAATCATGGGTTCGAATGAACGCGTACACGGCTGGATGGACGAAGGAATCAATACCTTGAATGAAATTCGCTACGTTCAAACAAAATATCCAGACAACACGCGTTTATCAGACATGGTCATGAATGGCCAATTTCATATGAATGATTTGAATCACCACGACATGGCCGATGTGTTTTATCGTTTATCAGCGGTTTTGGGAGAAGATCAACCAATTGAAACACATTCAGCTGAATTTACATCCGCTAATTATGGTGGAATTATGTACCAAAAAACAGGTTTAGTTTTCTATTACCTAAAAGATTATTTAGGGGATGAATTGTTCGATAAGTCAATGATGGCTTATTTTCAAGAATGGAAATTTAAACATCCACAGCCAGAAGATATGCGTGCGACTTTAGAACGTGTTTCTGGTAAAAACCTAAACTGGTTGTTTGAAGATTTAATTCAAACGACAAAGCATGTTGATTATAAGTTAGCGAAAGTAAAAACAAATGAAACTGGCACAATAGTTACAGTTAAAAATGTAGGGCAAGTTGATGGTCCAATTGAAGTCAATGCCATTAAAAATGGTGAAGTTGTAGAAACAAAATGGGCAGAACCTGGTCAGAAAAAGTCTACCCTTGAATTGACAACAAAAGATGCGGATGAAATTCGAATAGACGCAAGTAAAGATATCCCTGAATTGTATCGTAAGAACAATAATTGGAAATCAACTGGCATGTGTAAGAAGTTTGAACCACTTGCTTTCGAATTTTTGATTGGTGACAACGAGCCGACGAAAACGAATCTTTTTTGGACACCAATGATTGCTGGCAACGCCTATGATAAATTCATGATTGGTGCAGCTATTCACAACAATGCCATCCCGTTTAATAAATTTCAGTACTTAATTGCTCCAATGTATTCTTTTGGTCGACAAATGGTATCTGGTATTGCGGAATTTAGCTACACTACCCTGCCTTCACGTGGATTGAAAACTTCGCGTTTTGGTTTATCTGTGAAATCATTCAAATTCGATACGACTTCAACTTTGCGTAAAAATGAAGGAACATATCTTGCAATTGCGCCATACTGGACGGCGAAAATTGGTAACAAGCGAAACTCTTCTCCACTTTCACAGCAAATTTTAATTCAAGGCATTGGACGTTATGATATTTATTCTAGCTTGCGTGCAAATTACGTAGGTGGTTTAATTAAATACAATCTTGACTTAAGCTACCCCGATCACAAATTAAACATTCAAGTACGCAACGAAAATATTGCTGCAACAGAAGTCGATATGGGTCGCATTCTAGTTGAATCAACATATCGCTTCCGTTATTTAAAAAACAAGATGAAGCGTTGGGTTGAAATTCGTGGATTTATTGGAAATAATTACACCTTCAAGAAAAAATTCAACAATTCATACACTTATCCATTTGCAATGTCATTGAGCGGAAGCGACGGTCAGCAAGATTTATTCTTTGAAGATTACTATTTTGGTAGAGGAAGCATCTCTGGGTTATGGTCTCAACAGCGCGATGAAAACATGGGTGGATTTAAAAGTACAGCATGGTATGGAACAACGAGTAATTGGATGGCAACCGGAAACTTATATGTTCAATTACCCATTCCTCAAGTTGGTATTTTCGGAATTTTCGCAGATGCCGGTGCATTTAACAATGGTGTAAGCATAAAAACAGCAATTAATACAGGTTTAGCAATGCGTTTAGGTAAAATCTTCGCTATCTATTTCCCTATATGGATGAGTGACGAATTATCAAATTCTTTTGGAAATTCATCTTACGGCGAAAAAGTACGCTTCACTTTGAAGTTCAATCCAATTAACAAACCTCTGAAATTAGGGTCTTTGTTGGAGTAAGGGAAATCAAAAAAACACATTGAAAGGGGTCAAATGACCCTTTTTTTATGGATAATTTTTATATTTAATCAACATGTGAAAAATGAAACTATTCATTATCCTACTGATTTCGACAAACACCTTTTTTTGCATTGGTCAAGAGAAGATAGAAGCGCTCACTGTTAACATAAAAGATGTCAACACCAATCGCTGGTCTCCAAATATCAGTGTGAAATTCTTTTATAATTTCTTCGTAAATTAATCATCCAGACTTTATGGAATAACATGATTTTTTGTATCTTATACTGCAATTATTGAACATCTTGTTTCTCCACTTGTACAGACAGCTTTGCTGCAAAATATTAAATTCGAAATATGACACGTCATTTTATACTATCCGTTTTTACCATCATTTTGTCACTATTGCTGCTTTCTAATTCATGTGAAAAGGAAAAATCAAAAAACATCGAAACTGACACTGAAAAATCAACAAATTTAGGAGTAGAGAAAAAAGAAAGTCCAAAAGAAAAAATCTCATACACGTTCAATGGCGACTATAAATTACTTTGGGTAGAAGTCGATTCATTGGAAAGAAATGGATTGTATGCCTCTGCTCTAGCAAAGGTTCAAACTATTTTCGATTCAGCACAAAAAGAAAAAAATGCTCCTCAAGTTGTAAAATCAATCATGTTCAAAATGAAGTACAATTCGTACTTAAAAGAAGATGATTATATTCTTTCTATTTCAGAATTGAACAATATAGCTGAGATCAGTTCTTTTCCTATTAATCAAATTGTCCATTCCGTTACAGCTGAAGTTTATTGGGGATACTATCAAACAAATAGATGGCGCTTTATGAATCGAACTCAAATAGTTGCTTTTAAAAATGATGACCTTCGAACGTGGGATTTAACGAAAATAATTGATCACGTTAACAAACACCACAATCTTGCCTTGACAAATGCCGATAGTCTTCAACGAACAAACATTGGTGATTTCAAGGAAATGCTTCAATATTTCGGTCAGTCAGACAAATTGCGTCCAACACTATATGATCTATTAGCACACAGAGCACTTGATTTTTTCGAAACAACTGAAGCTGGACTCACACGACCGGCTGACAAATTTATAGTTCAAGGAGCAGATTATTTCGGTGACAATCTGAGCTTTTTAAAAGTTTCAACATCTTCCAAAGACACGATGTCGAATACACTTCATGCAGTGAGAATTTTTAAAGATTTAACTCTTTTTCATAAAGATGATAGTCAACCTGACGCGCTCGTTGATCTTGCCTTACGTCGTCTAAAATTTGTACGAAACACGTCAATTGACTTGGATAAAAATAGTTGGTACGAGCAAGCTTTAGAAAAATTGGCTTCAAAATACAATTCGAATGCTTGTTATGCTGAAATCCAGCATAAACTCGCTTCATATTATGTTGAATTAGGAAATTCCTACTCGAAATCAACACCGGAAAATCGATTCAAGAAGAAAGAAGCATATGATATTTGTGTTGAAGCAATTAGTCGTTTTCCTGAGTCGTATGGAGCAAAACTCTGTATTAATTTAAGAGAAACTATTGAGGAAAAAAGTATTGCCTTTGAAATGGAGTCGACCTTTGCACCCAATCGTACCGAACGCATTAAATTGAACTATCAAAATCTAGATCATGTTTACTTTAGAATTGTAAAAGTCAATTGGGATTATTTCATGAAAAACCGACTTTATGGTGAAAATTTAGTGGCAGATTTACTCAATCAAACTCAAATCGAAGATTGGGATAAAAATTTGACCAACCCAGGAGATTTTCAAAAACATGCTGTTGAATTGACAATTTCTCCAAAAGAAAAAGGGCAATATGTGATTTTAAGTTCCCCAAATGCAGAATTCAGATTGAATGAAAATGCAATTGCCTACAGTCCATTTTGGGTGAGTGACATTAGCTATACCTATCGGAATAATGGTGATCAAAGCTATGATATCTTCGTTACCAATCGTGAATCAGGCGAACCCATGAAGGATGTTAACGCGACAATTTACATCAACAAATACAGCTATGTAACTCGTTCTTACCATATCACTAAGCAAGAATCCTATAATAG
>JBIIKG010000195.1:0-5267 GCA_044233275.1 Crocinitomicaceae bacterium
AAAAGAAATCAATTGAAATGGCGAGAACTAAAACAGGAATAGGTCAAGCACCATTCCAGGATTCTTACCATGAATTAGATTTATACGTTGCTAAAATTGCATGGATAACTACAGAACAAGACTTGTTGTTCACTTACGATTTCGGGACATCTCAAGAACAACGTTTAGCGCGCTTTGAATCGAAAAGTTATTTTGATTCTCGATTATACGATCAGTTACAAGGCCTAGAAGCGGTGCACCCTTTAGTAGCTATTCATCAATATTGTTATAAATATGATGAATATATAGTTGGAGAAGGAAAAATTGCAACGGCTCTCGGAAAAACGATTGAACAGGCAAAACCACTTTTATTGGAATTATCAAACTATGGTTTTATTAGTTATGATACTGAAGCTAAAATAATTACAATTAATCCAAAATTAGAAAATTTCGTTTTAGGTAAAGTCGGAAAACGCGATTTTGACAACTTGATATTTGTGTCTGATTTGCGTCCAAAAGAACTAAAAGGATATACAGAAGAACAAATTAAAGAAGATGCAAATCTAAAAGCGCTACAAGTACTTTATAAAAAGCAAAGTGAAGATCGTCGAATCATGGCGCACTTTGGAAAAATGAATCTTGGTACACTCGAATTATTAATAAATGCCGTTGATTTTGTGAAGATTTCCGATTTGCAAAACACGACAGTCTTCCCAGAAGGTAGTATTGTAACAGTTAAAGAAAATCGAAATTTTGATTTCTTTGGATGGATAAATGCAGGTAAAATGGAAATTAATGCATTATCGGCCAACTACAATTATGGTGAACACAAATTCAATTTATTGAAGACTGATGAAACGATATTACGCGTTCTGCCATTGAATCCAGAAACGGACGGTAAAAGACCAATACCAATGTTTAGTTCGATTAAAGGAATTAAAGGCGAATTATTTGTGGATGCAACAACTAATCGTTCTGGTTTGAATCCTAAAATAACGGACTTCCCTAAAATCAAAGTTACTAAGCCCTCGTTTGTATATTATAACAGTAAAGAGTTGTTCAGAGGTGTTTATGACAGTTCTCGGTTCTATTATACGATTGCACCTTTCGAGATGGATAGTTTAGATAACTTCCCCGAAAAGAAATTTAGATTAAAGGGTGAATTGACGTCAGCAGGAATTTTTCCCAAAATTAACGAGGATCTGAAAATTATGTCTGACTATTCCTTAGGTTTTACAACTGCCGCTCCAGCTGGAGGACATGAATTTTACGGTACTAAGGCGAAGTATGAAAATAAAATCATATTATCTAACAATGGTTTACAAGGAGCAGGAACGATCAATTTTGTGCATTCAACGTCAATTTCAAAGGCCTTGACTTTCTTGCCAGATTCAACCATTGGATTTGCTGTTTTCTCGAACAAACCTATTGAAGCGGGAATAGAATTCCCCGATGTTGAATCAGAGGATGCTTATATAACCTACGTTCCGAAGAAGAACTACCTAAAAGCTCAATCAACACCAAAAACCGATTTGAAGTTCTTCAAGGCAGAAGCAAAATTGAGAGGTGCAGCGATTGTAACACCTCAAGGAATGCAAGGAAACGGTTTGATGACATTTAAAACAGCTACTACAGTTGCCAAAAAATACACCTTCAAACGTTGGGACATTTTATCAGATACTGCAGGTTTTAGTTTGAAGAACACATATGCGGAAGAAGGCGAAAATCCACTTGCGTTCCAAGCTGATAATGTTCAAGCGCATATTTCATTTAAGAAGCGCAACGGTGAATTTATTTCAAATAAAGGTGCATCACAAGTTAATTTCCCAGTGAATCAATACATCTGTCGAATGGATAAATTCTCTTGGTTTATGGATTATGCAGAACTTCAATTGGAAGAATCTGGTGAAAAGGATATAACAATTGAAACGGACATGGACATGGTTGGACCGAACTTTTTTTCGGTTCATCCAAAACAGGATTCCCTTCAATTCAGAGCGCCAAAAGCAAAATATGATTTAAAAGAACGTGCAATTTTCTGTGAGCAAGTAGAATATTTGGACATAGCTGATGCACGAATCTATCCCGATAGTAGCAAAGTTGTGATTCGCAAAAAAGCAAAAATGGATCAGTTCCAAAATGCAAAAATTGTGGCTAATTACCTCACGAAATACCATACGTTTGTTCGCGCAACAGTTGATGTGACGGCAAAACGAGCATATGAAGGAAAAGGAGAATATCCATACTACGATAAGGACAGTAACTTAACCTATTTTAATATGGAACGTATTACGTTAGATACAAGTTATCAAAGTATTGCAAATGGTAAAATAGGTGAAAATGACGGATTTTCATTGAGCAAAGAATTCGATTATTATGGAAAAGTATCAATCTTGGCTTCTAATCCTCAAATTACATTTGATGGAGCCACGCGTATCAAACACGATTGCGAGAAGTTTGAGCGCAATTGGATGACATTTACCGCTCAATTAGACCCGAAGAATATTCAAATTCCAGTTTCTGAAAAAATGAAAAACTTGACTGGTGAACCAATTTCTGCAGGAATCGTTTGGCGACATGCAAATGCAGTTGATAGTATTAAACTTTACCCAACGTTTTTATCTAAATTAACAGCGAATGACGATATTATTGCAATTTCAGCAAGTGGCTTTCTGCAATACGATGCGAATGCGAGAGAATTTCAAATTGCATCAAAAGATAAGTTATTGAATAGATCGGAAAAAGGTAATTTCTTATCGCTTCATACACAAAGCTGCTCCATGCATGGTGAAGGAGTTGTAAACTTAGGATTAGATTTAGGTGACATGGCTCTTGATGCAGTTGGTGTAGTCGATTACGATCAAACGAGCGGTGCAACAAATATGAATTTAACAACTCGATTTGTCATGCCTATTGACAAAGGTTCAATGGAAGGAGCAGCAACGCGTATTGCATTAGTTGAGGATTTAAAACCAATGGATTTTATTTCCACGACCTTAGAAATGGCCTTGGTTGAATGGACAGATCAAAAAACGGCCGATAAATTTAAATCAGATTATACCATCAAGGGAGAAATCAAAAAAATGCCGAGTGAATTGGAAACAGCAATGATTTTTACAGGAGTTCGAATTAAATCCTTCGATGTGAATTCTTTAGAAGAAAAAGGATTGATTTCTAGTAATACGAGTGCTGTTTTAGTGAATATGTATGAAAAACCAGTGTTAAAGTATATTCCAACACAAATGTTCTTTCAACAATCAGGACCACTTATGACGGGTGATCATTTTGGCGTGCTAGTCAATCTACCTGGACTTGATTATTATTTTGATTATCAAATGAATAAAAAAGATGGTTCAATGCGCATTATATCAGGAGATAAAGATTTTAGTGATGCAGTTGACGTTATTAAAGAAGAGAAACGCAAAACAAAGAACTTTAAATATGAGCTTACAGCGCAACGTATTTATTTGAGTAAATTTTTGGGTTTATTTGAAAGATGATAGTAGATTTTATACTTACAGGATTAATTGGTTATTTACTCGGTTCTATTCCAACGGCAGTTTGGGTGGGTAAGGCATGGCACGGAATAGATGTGCGTGAACATGGAAGTAAAAATGCTGGAGCGACAAATACCTTCCGTGTGTTAGGGAAAAAACCTGGTATTGTTGTTTTGACAATCGATATATCAAAAGGTGTTTTGGCAGTACTTTCTCCATTTTTGATAACTTTTTTATCGGAGGAAAATGCAGAGAGTTCTATCGATTATTTACAAATTGCTGCAGCTTTTTTTGCCGTTCTAGGTCATATGTTTCCGGTTTTTGCTGGATTTAAAGGAGGGAAAGGAGTTGCTACGTCATTGGGTATAATTATCGGAATGCAACCAATTGCTGCAGCAATTTGCATTGTCGCTTTCCTAATTGTTTTCATCAGTTTTAATTTTGTTTCGCTTGGCGCAATAGTTGCTTCGCTCATATTCCCGGTCATTGTTTTTATGCGGCATCCAGAATCAACGGAAATGCATATTTTTAGTTTTATTCTTGCTGGTGCAGTTATTCTTGCACATCGCAAAAACATCAAACGTCTGATCAAAGGGGAAGAAAGTAAAATGAACCTTTTTAAAAAATAGACGTACTATTCATTCAGTCAAATTTTAAAGAATATTTCTATTCGTTAGTGGTAAGATTTAGACATATAATTTATGTCATTTTCTTCTGTTTATCTGCTTTCCAAGGGATTGCACAAACAGAAGCAGAAATGAAAGTGCAAGCCGATAAATTGTTCGATGCTGATCAATACTTGGATGCAACACCCTTTTATTTGCGCTTACTTTCCCTTCAGCCTAGAGATGCGAATTACAATTACCGATATGGAGCCTGTTTAACCCACAATTCAAATAATAAGCAAGAAGCGATACGTTATCTTTCCTATGCGGTAAATGATCCTAACATCGCCCCAGAAGCATACTATTTCTTGGGTAAAGCATTGCATTTAAATTACCAGTTTAATGATGCAATTAAAAATTTCACCATTTACATTGAGAAAAAGGAAAAATCCAGTAAGCAATTTGATGCTGAACGCGAAATTCAAATGTGTCAAAATGGTAAGCGTTTAATTACAACAATCTCGGATCTCGTAGTCTTAGATAAAAAGGAAATTGGGTCGGATAAATTTTTTAGAATTTATGATCTCTCAGATATCGGTGGAAGTTTATTAGTCACAGCAGAGTTTCAAACGAAATTTGATAAAAAATACAACCACACGCCGCTGATTCATTTTCCACAAAATCCATCTGTTATTTATTATTCGAGTTATGGTGAAAATGGCGCGAATGGTAAAGATATCTATGTGCGCAGAAAGCTTCCTGATGGCAGTTATGGAATGCCACAACCCATACAAGGAGATGTAAATACAAAGTTCGATGAGGATTTTCCATATATGCATCCAGATGGAAGTTACTTGTACTTTTCGTCGAAAGGCCATAATTCAATGGGAGGATATGATGTTTACAGAAGTAAATTAGATCCAGAATCAACTACTTTTGGTCCACCAGAAAATATGGACTTCGCCATTTCTTCGCCAGATGATGATTTATTTTATTTAGTCGATTCGATGAATGTGAATGCCTATTTCGCTTCGGCACGACAAAGTCAAGATGGGAAATTACACGTTTATAAAGTAAAAGTAGATCGCGTTCCGCTTCAATTGGCTGTTATTAAAGGGAATTTTGTATCAGAAATTGATCCAACCAATAAAAAAATCAACTTTGAAATATTCGACTTTTCGAATGG
>JBIIKG010000196.1:0-5265 GCA_044233275.1 Crocinitomicaceae bacterium
ATTAAAAATAGAATTGCTTGCACATCCATTCCTTCACCAAAGTTCGATTCTAAATGTGACTTTAGTTTTTGATAGCGTATTTCAATTTCATAATCCATGGATGCAAAATTAATAAATTAAATGTGCTGTTACTTTTTATTCATCTGCTCGAACAAGTTCATTGCTCTGTGTGTTTTTAGTATATTCGTAAAATGAATCATTCATGAAAATACCGGCTTAATTTGAATATTCATTATTAGCATATTTTAAACAGTAAATAATACAGATCAAAATGAAAAGAGGAATTTTATTTTTAGCATTATTAGGGTTAATATTAACTGCACAATCTTGTGGAGGAGAAACTAAAACAGAAACCACCGACGAGGCTGAAAAGTCATGTTTTTACTCCTACAATTCTGGTTCATCCGTTTTGGAATGGACTGCATTTAAATTTACAGATAAAACGCCTGTTAAAGGTTCTTTTAATGAAATTAAAATCGAAGGAATAGAATCGTCTGATGATCCAAAGAAATTAATTGAATCGCTGACTTTTACGATTGAAACTTCTTCTGTTGAAACTCAAAACGAAGAGCGTAATGGTAAAATTGTAAAGTTGTTTTTTGGAACAATTGGTACACCTCAAATAACGGGTAAGGTAAAGTCGCTTGGTGAAGATGGAAATGCAACCGTTGAAATTAAGATGAACAATTTGTCACAAGACGTGGTTGGAACGTATACCTTGATTGATGGCAAGTTCGCATTCAATGCAACTATAGATGTGGTGAAATGGAATGCAGGTGCAGGTATTAAAGAATTGAACACAGCTTGTAAAGATTTACACACGGGTGCTGATGGCGTTTCAAAACTTTGGTCGGAAGTTGCTTTGTCTTTCACTACTGAATTGTCCAGTGACTGTGAATAATATAGGCTAACAAGAACACGTTAAGAAGTTATAAGTCCGTTGCAGTTTGTGACGGACTTTTTCATTTACCTTCGAGCCATGAATTTTATAGATGTTCTGTTAATTGTACCCCTAATTTATGCCGGTTGGAAAGGATTTCAGCATGGATTAATTATCGAAGTGTTTACGCTTTTGGCACTATTTGTCGGTTTATATGCTGGAATTAATTTTTCGGATTTTATAGCTGAAAAGCTAAAAACCATCTTTGATTGGAACTCACCTTATTTACCAACGATCTCTTTTACACTCATTTTCTTAGCAGTGGGAGCAATGGTTTATTTCGCTGGAAAAACGATAGAACAAATGGTTAAAGTGGTCAATCTGACACCAATAAATAAGTTTTTCGGTGTGTTTTTCGGTGTATTAAAAATGCTTTACATCTTAAGCGTTATTATCGTACTCATCGAATCATATGATGAAAAAGGTGATTTCTTTCCGGAAGACAAAAAGGAAAGCTCACTTTTGTATGAGCCTGTCAAGAAAATTTCAACGTATACGATTCCTGGAATGGGAAACAGTACTATTTTCCTCGAAAATGCGTTTAAAACAGAATCAGATAGTACTGGACTTACTGTAGAACAAATTATTCGGGCAAAAGAAATTGCAGACAGTTTGGGAATAGACGCGCAGGATGCTATTGCGATTAAAGAGGTGCATGATGAATATGTGGAGAAGAAGTCTAAGTAGTATTGTTTTTATTGTCTGTTTTACGAATGCATTTTCGTTTGAATTGCTTGGCTTTAGTAGACCAAATCCTCTAAAAATTGATGTGGTAAAAACGGGCCCCTATTTTGGGATTCAGAAGGGTAAATTCGCCATATTTGAATTGGGGGTGGAGCGCCAATGGAAGCAAATAAAATTAAAAAGTCCATCTACGAATGCGGTTCATGCTGGATTTAATTATAATTTTAAATACAACGTTCTTGGATACGATTTAGGTTATTGGTTCAAGCAAAACAGACTCGGTTTTACATACGGAGCGACACTTTGTTTGAGAACGAATTTCGATCGTACAAGATTTGGCATCGCACCTGTTGTGGGATACAGATTATGGCAATTTCACTTACAAACGGGTTATCATTTTCTGACGCGCTCAACTGCTTTCACAGAAACCAATGGATTATTTATCAGTTTGCGCTTTGTACTCATAAATGATCGAGAGGTTGATGTAGATCGAAAAAAGAAAGGCAAATCAATCTTCTCTAATTAATTAAAATAGGCTTCCTTGTTCGAATACTTGATTGTCAAAGGGCAGAAGCACTTCTGAAACATTTGCCTGTTTGCTATTGATTATTTTCTTACTGATTTGATGGGCCAAAATAAATTTGTCGGGAAAGGGCAATTCAAGTATCTCTGAAT
Source organism: Crocinitomicaceae bacterium (assembly GCA_044233275.1). GTDB lineage: Bacteria > Bacteroidota > Bacteroidia > Flavobacteriales_D > Crocinitomicaceae > M0103. The sequence continues at coordinate 2,300 of JBIIKG010000196.1, forward strand.
TTAAATTCCTATGCAGCCAATTTTCTTCTTGGTCTTTCCCAAGAATTACTGGCATTCGCTTTTTTGTATTGTGAATTTCAGCCATCAAATGGTTCGCTGGGCAGGTAAGCATGGAAAAGGTGTTTTGAATTGATCCCGAAGATGGATCAACCCACGTATCATAAATTCCGGCCATGGAAAATACAGAATCACTGTTAGGAAAAATAAAATAGGGCACTTTTTCCTTCCCGATAGTCTTCCATTCAAAAAATCCAGTGGATGGAATGATACATCTTTTGGAATCAATCAAGTGTTTGAAACTTGCTTTGTCGTGAGCCGTTTCAATTTTCGCATTTAACGTCATTGAAGCAATTTCATTTGTGTCAGCTCCTTTAAACCAAGAAGGAATCAATCCCCATTTCATTGATTGAATTTCCGCATCAGCTGTAATTATTCTCCAATTAGGGAAAGAGAATCCTTGAGCGTAAAAAACTGGTCCGCCAACTAAATTAATTGGCACTTGTTTCTTATATCGTTCAGCCAACTGAACATTCGATGAAGTGGAGGAATTACTGTAACACATGGAATTGAGTTTGTTAACTAAATTAATGTTTTTTGCTAAACTTGTCGAATTGCCACCTTTTTCTTTTCGATGTTCGTATTTAATGCTTAACTTTGCGCCCTCAATTTGAGTGATTATGTCAATTGGTGTAAAAATATTTTCGGGGAGAGCTTCTCAACATTTAGCAACACAAATTGCGAACAGTTACGGCGTAAAGCTAGGTGACGTCAAAGTGATGGAGTTTAGCGATGGTGAATTCCAACCGTCGTTTGAAGAAACGGTGCGTGGTCAAGATGTTTTTATTGTGCAATCAACAATGCCACCAAGCGACAATTTATTTGAACTTTTGTTGATGATTGATGCGGCAAAAAGAGCATCTGCGAGAAAAATTATTGCAGTTATGCCCTATTTTGGTCTAGCTCGCCAAGACAGAAAAGATAAGCCACGTGTTGCTATTGGTGCAAAGCTAGTAGCAAACATGTTAATGGCTGCAGGTGTTGATCGCGTTATTACAATGGATTTACATGCAGACCAAATTCAAGGATTCTTTGAAGTTCCTGTTGATCACTTATATGCTTCAACTATCTTTTTATCAGAATTAGAAAAATTAGATAATGGAAATCTAATTATGGCAGCACCTGATGCAGGTGGGGCTAAAAGAGCTAATTCTTACGCGAAAAAATTAAATACTAGTCTTGCAATTTGCCACAAACAACGTAAAAAAGCGAATGAAGTAGCTGAAATGACTGTTATTGGTGATGTGAAAGGCAAAGACGTTATTTTAATTGATGATATGTGCGATACCGCAGGTACATTAACAAAAGCAGCAGACCTTTTCATTGAACAAGGCGCATTGAGTGTTCGAGCTTTTTGTACCCACGCAGTACTTTCAGGTCCCGCATTTGAGCGAATTGAAAATTCGAAACTGACACAGTTGTTTGTTACGGATACAATTCCTTTAAAGCAAAAGAGTGACAAAATCGTTGTGATTTCAGTAGCAGATTTGTTCTCGGATGTAATACGCCGATTGATTAACAACCAATCAATCAGCTCACACTTTGTAATCTCATAAATAAATAAATAATGAAAACAGCACAATTGAGCGGTTCGTTAAGAACGAACGTAGGGAAAAAGGACGCTGCTGCAGTTAGAAATGCAGGATTAGTTCCTTGTGTGCTTTACGGATCAGGTGAGCAAACTCACTTTGCAGTAAAGTTAAACGACCTTGAAAAAATCATCCTTTCTCCTGAGGTTTATCAGGTTGCATTAGATGTTGAAGGTAAAAAAGCAACTGGAATTGTTCGTGAGCTTCAGCAACACCCCGTAAAAGGTACTATCATGCACGTTGATTTCTTAGAAGTTGATAACGTTAAGCCAGTGAAAGTTGGTTTGCCAGTTAGACTTACAGGAGCATCTCGTGGTGTATTAGCAGGTGGTAAATTGTTACAAGTATTCCGTAACCTTACGGTATCAGGTTTGACAAAAGATTTGCCAGATGCAATTACATTGGATATCGCTAAATTAAGAATTGGGCAATCAATTCGTGTTAGAGACATCGCTATTGAAGGAGTAAAATTCTATGATCCTGCTAACGCAGTTGTAGTTTCAGTTAAAATGGCACGTGGTGCTGTTAAAGGTGCTGATGCTGACGACGACGAAGAAGAGGAAGAAGCATAAGATTCAATCCATTATAAAGAAGGGGAGTTATTTAGTTAACTCCCCTTTTTTTATTCTTGTATCAACAGCTTTTCGAGTTTGAAGTAATTTCCATCTCTAATAATTACCTGATAAACTCCCTTACTTAATGCTGGCAGGGAGAGTAGATTATTTACTGGACTCATACTTGAAGTGCGCACCAATTTTCCATTCATATCATACATAAATACCGATACTTCTTTTGTTAATCCTTCAATTGAAATGGATGAGCTAGCAGGATTCGGGTAAATATTCAGATCATTTAAGTGCTGTTGCTCCAGTGAAATTGTACTCGCGTCAAGCAATAATTGACCATTCGAAACAAACAGATTGTCCAAGCCCGCACCATTTTCAACGCGCACCGATACATGGTAGACTTCACCAAATTGAGGATTGCTCAATATGTGCGAATAAATTTGATCAGTACCAATCGACGTCCAATTCAATACATTCGTCAACGAAGGAAGTATGCCTACTGCTATTTCATAACCCGCAATAGATGAATGAATATCTTCTCCAATCCAATTGGCCGCAATATCGAGTGTCCAATTGGTATCAATATCGGAGAAATATCCATCATTTAAAAAGGCGATTTCTGGCTCCGTCCAATCAATCAAAAAGATTTCACTCACACCATTCGACCAGTTTCCTATTTCATCAACTACCATTGAACGTATCGCTCCGCTTGCTACTGCACCTTCGCTTTGGTAACGCATTTCGGATGCTTGAC
>JBIIKG010000111.1:0-9238 GCA_044233275.1 Crocinitomicaceae bacterium
TTCGAGTTTTGAACTAAAGCACTTAAGTTAAATCCAGCTGAGGTAACAGTTGTATTATTTGCAGAAGGTGTTACAAAACTTACAGTCGGTGCAACGCAATTTTGATAGTTCACCGTGATTGTTTCTGTGTCGGTTCCACAAGGATTTGTTACTGTAATTACAAAAACGTTTGCGCCTGGAACAAGAGTTACATTACTTGTTAAAGATCCTGTTGCGTTATTAAAACTGAAGTTCGTAATACCACGTCCATTATTTGTTAAGGTAATTCCTTGACCGTTGTTCGAGTTTTGAACTAAAGCACTTAAGTTAAATCCAGCTGAGGTAACAGTTGTATTATTTGCAGAAGGTGTTACAAAACTTACAGTCGGTGCAACGCAATTTTGATAGTTCACCGTGATTGTTTCTGAATCTGTTCCACACGCATTCGTCACTGTCAATACAAACACATTTGCTCCAGGTGCTAAAGGCACGGTTGAAATCAATACGCCCGTTGCATTATTGAAGTTATAATCAGTAATTGAAATTCCATTTTTCGTCAAATTAATTGTCTGACCATTTACAGAATTTTGAACTAAAGCACTCAAACTAAAACTTGCAGATGTAACCGTTGTATTGTTTGCAGCGGGTGTTACAAAACTTAACGCTGGAGCAATACAATTTTGGTAGTTCACCGTGATTGTTTCTGTATCTGTTCCACATGCATTTGTTACGGCGATTACAAAAACGTTTGCGCCTGGAACAAGAGTTACATTACTTGTTAAAGATCCTGTTGCATTATTGAAGCTGAAGTTTGTAATACCTCGACCATTGTTCGTTAAGGTAATTCCTTGACCATTGTTCGAATTCTGAACGAGTGCACTCAAATTGAAATTCGCCGTTGTTACAGTTGTATTATTTGCTGATGGTGTAGACCAATTGATTGTCGGTACTAGGCAATTTTGGTAATTCACCGTAATTGTTTCTGTGTCAGTTCCGCAAGCATTCGTAACAGTAATAACAAAGGTATTGGTTCCTTGATTCAAGGTTAAATTACTTGTTAAAGCTCCCGTTGTGTTATTAAAACTGTAATTTGTTATTGCTCTACCATTTTGAGAAAGAGTCACACCTTGTCCGTTGGTTGAATTCTGAATTAATGCACTCAGATTAAAATTTGCAGATGTAACAGCCAAATTATTAACAGTTGGTGATATCAATGATACTTTAGGATTTACACAGTTCTGGAAATTGATAGTAATTGTTTCTGTATCAGTTCCACAGGCATTTGTCGCCGTTAAAACAAAAACATTTGCTCCTGGTGTCAAAGTAACTGAACTTGTCAGCGCGCCAGTTGTTCCGTTGAAATTTACATTCGTAATTGCTCTACCGTTTTGTGATAAAGTAATTCCTTGTCCATTGCTTGAATTTTGAACCAAGGCACTCAAGTTGAAATTCGCCGTTGTTACAGTTGTATTATTTGCTGATGGTGAAGACCAATTAATAATTGGACTCACACAATTTTGATAGCTAACAGAAATAGAGTTTGAAGCATTACCGCATGTGTTTTTTGCAGTAATTTCAAAAGAATTGGAACCATTCACAAGAACAACAGTGCTTTCGAATCGACCATTTGAAGAATTGTAAACGAAATTCGTATTTACACTTCCATTGAATAAGAATGTTATGTTATCGCGATTAATCACATTTGTTAAATCGGCAGAAACAACAAATGATTGTCCTGCTGATAGTTGATCATTCACTGAAGGATTTATAAAAACAACTTTAGGCAAATCACAATTCGGATTTGAACTGTAATTGTTAATGTTTTCTATATTATTCTCATCTGTTACTGTTGTATTCCCTCTAACTTTAAATCTAAACTGCAAATACAGTGAAGTGTAGTGGTATAAATCGTTTTTGATTTTACCTGATTGGTCAACATAACCATCAAAATGGTCATTCAGGGTAAATGTTGTTTTGTGTTCAATACCAAAGGTGGTTCTTTTTCCAATTTGGTATCCTAAACCAATACCTAAACTTGGCATAATGTCAACCGAAAACTGATCAGCGGATGATCCTACTAAAGGAGAATCATATACTCCATCAATAATGTCTGAAATTTCTGTTTTAGAATAATTGTCTGCAGTATAATTATAACTTCCGCCTAATGAATCATTGCTATAAAGGTCACCAAAGGTTTGGTACCAAGTAAATCCAACTCCTCCAAAAATATAGGGATCCCAACCAGAACGTTCTCGAATTCCATTTGCATGAAGTACTAATTCAAATCCTAGGCGATGAACATCAGCTTGAAAATTATTCACAACTCCTAAAGAATCTTTGTATGACATTAAAGGAAACTGGGCAGGATCTACCAAGTTATCCGGATTGTAGTCAGACAGGTCTGTTATGGATAAATCCTGACCGTACCATTTCCCACGCAAATATCTTGCACGAAGATCGAAAGTTATTTTTCGTCCGTAATCATAATTAAAAGATTTACCCAAGGTAAGTCCCCATCCTGCGTATAAATCATCGCGCACATCAGTTGTACTCCATGTTCCACCAAGATTTAAGCCTAAATACCATTTGGATGTATTGTCATAATCAATGCGTTGTGCATGAGCAGTATTGGTTATGACAAGAAGGCTTAGTGCTAAAATGTATAAATTCTTCATATTAGGTATTTTAGTAATTCGTTTAGTAAAAACGATTATTGTGCCAAAATTCCGAAAAAAAAGTCAACCTATGCTTTTTTAAAGTGCTTTTTACACTTCACCGTCGAAATTTTCGCTTTTATTTCTTAATTTTCCCCTTTGAACAAAGGCTTTGAGTGTGCGAGAATTTCGATTTGTTATTGTTTTGTTAATAGTATTTTTAGATGTGTCGACTGTCACCTCACAAGAGCTATACAATAATTGTAACGATGCCCTTTCGCTTTGTCCAAATCAATCTTACGCTGTAAATAACATCGGCGCAAATAAAACATTTTGTCCAGGATGTGAAGACGATTTTACCTTTTGCTTTTCGGCGAGTAATACTATTTGGTTGACATTTACAACCAATGCTGTTGGTGGAAATGTTCAAATTGATTTCGATAATTTAGTTTTTGAAACCAACCCTGGTCAAGGGAATCAACTTCAAGCAACTTTACTTTCAGCAGGAGTTCCATGCAACGCTGCTTCATATTCTGCAATTGGAAATTGTGTGAATAATGCAACTGGAAATTTCACCTTGAATGCCGCTGGCTTGACACCAGCAACATCGTATTATATTGTTGTGAATGGACTAAATACTGGCGCTGGAGTTACCCAAGCGGCGGAATGTTCTTTCGATATATCAGTTACTGGAGCTGCAGTGGATCGACCTGTTCCAACAGTTGCAATTTCTTTTAACTCATCTGATGTGTGTTTGAATGAACTGGTAACCTGTACGGCAACTTTACAAGATTGTCCAGATAGTACTGATTTTCAATGGTATGTTAATGGCGTATTGACTGCGCAAACAAGTTTACCTTTGTACCAAACGACTGGATTATCGGATGGTGATATTGTTGAAGTGCGAACCACTTGTTTTTCAATTTGCACCGAGCTGGTGACAAACACAACGCTACCAATCAATGTGTATTCATTTCCAATTGATGCAGGTACATCTGTTTTAATAAATGCGGGTGAAACGACTCAGCTAACTGGAACAACAAGTGCTCCTGTTTTTTCATGGTCTCCGTCTTTTAATGTAAGTAATCCAAGCATTTTAAATCCATTTGTAACACCAAATGAAACAACAACTTATACGCTAACTGCTGTAGAAAATGGTTGCACCTTGAGTGATCAAGTAACGATTTTCATCCAAGAATCCTTATTGTTTCCTACCACCTTTTCACCAAATGACGATGGAGCAAATGACAAATGGGAAATTGGGGCAATAGATCTCTATCCAGATTGTTTTGTGCGGATTTTTAATCGATGGGGCCAAGAAATTTATCAATCAACTGGCTACTCAAAAGAAAAAGCTTGGGATGGTACAAACAGTAATGGTTCGCCATTAGCAGAAGGAGTTTATTTCTATGTCGTTGATTTACGAGATGAAGAAAAACAACAATTTAAAGGAAGTATAACGTTAATCAGATGAAAAAAACCACTCTTATTTTCTTCTTTTTAATAGTGAAATCTATGGTTTTTGGTCAGCAACTGCCTCAATACACACAGTGGTCTTTTCATCAAATGGTTATGAATCCCGCGCATGCAGGAATTAAAAATTGTTTGGAAATTCACAGTATTTTCAGAACGCAATGGGTTGGATTTGAAGGAGCACCAAAAAGCGGTATTCTTACATTTAGTTCGCCAATTAAAACAAAGCGCAAGCAGTATTTAAGTGCGCGCCATGGAATGGGCTTTCGATTTGAAACAGATCGTATCGGTCAATTCACCACAAACCGCGTAAATCTTGCTTATGCTGGACATTTCAATTTCGATAAGACCAATCGCCTATCTTTAGGGTTATATGGTGGAATTATCCAAATGGGTTACAATCCGAATGGATCAGTGACTACTGTACCTGATCCTGTTGTTTCACAAGAGGGTTCTTTTTTAGCACCAGATGCTTCATTTGGAGCATGGTGGAATGGTGAGAATTACTATTTCGGCTTGATGTTTCAGCAATTGATTACCAGTGAATGGCCTACCATTGGAAGTTCATCCAAATTTCGTTTGCACCCAACTGTAAATATGGGCTATCGCATGAAAGTATCCGAAAAAATTACTTTTCTACCTTCATTTATGTTAAAAGTTCCACCACGCGGACCCCTTGCAATGGATTTGAATTTAATGTTAGATTTTTCCAATCGTTTTGTCACTGGATTGGGATACCGAAACACAGATGCGTTAATGATTTTCGCAGGATTTAAACTAAGTCCGCGGTTTACCATTCATTATTCATTCGATTTCACACTTTCTGATATTCAACAAGTCAGTTCAAACACACATGAGTTTTCGCTCATTTTCAATACGTGTAAGAAGGAAAATACGGGCACTAGTAGCTGTCCACTTTTTTAATCCACCCTTTTTCCTTCGCTTTTTAATCTATATTCATAATTCACTGTTTAAAAGTCTTTGTCAACTCTAAATAAGCGTTTGCTTTGTTTTGGATATTTGTATATCTAAATATGTATATCATGAAGAGTTGTGTTGGAATTATTGGTTTGATGTTGGTTTTAGCTTCGTGCGTTCCCGCAAAAAAATACAATGAATTGGTTGAACGGGAAAAAAAGTGCAGTGAGGAATTAGAACGTTACAAGAATAGCGCTCTCGACAATGAAGGAAAAGCAAAAGATCTTCAGGCTCGTTTTGATATTTTAAACAAAGAGGTTGGTTCCTTAAAAGTTGATACGAATGATTTGGGAACGAAATACCGTTTGCTTCAAACAGAATATGACAAAACAAGTTTACAACTTGAGGCCATGGAAAATGCGTTCGACAAAATGCGTTTATCGGGGGCAAAGGAAACCGCTACATTACAGTTGGAATTAGAAGCGAAGAACATTGAATTGCAGCGAAAAGAAGATGCACTCACCGCACTTGAATCAGAATTAAAAACGAAAGCACAACTTTTAGCAGAACGTGAACAACGTGTAAATGAGCTTGAAGAAGCGATTAAACGAAAAGACGAAGCCACTCAATTGCTAAAGACAAAAGTAGCTAATGCTTTAAAAGGATTTGAAAGTCAAGGTTTATCGGTAGTTTATAAAAACGGAAAGATTTACGTGAGCATGGAAGCGAAGTTATTATTTGCTTCTGGAAGCACACTTGTTGAGGCAAATGGAAAAAAGGCCTTGATTGAATTAGCAAAAGTGCTTGAAAATGAAAAAGAACTTGAAATCATTGTTGAAGGTCATACCGATACAGATAAATTAGCGAGTGCTGCTCACCCAAAGAATAACTGGGAACTATCTGTGCTACGCTCAACTTCGGTTATCGATATCATGTTAACGAATTCGAAAATGAATCCAGCACAATTAATGGCGGGAGGAAGATCTGAATATCAGCCTATTGATCCTGCCAATAAGGCAAAAAACAGACGAATTGAAGTCATCATTTCCCCAAACTTGAATGAATTATACGATATTATTTCCAAATAAAATCGGATAACAAAAAGAAAGCGGCATTGCCGCTTTTTTTGTTTTTAAACGTAAGTTTGTCTTATGTCTGCAAAAGATCATCCCTTACAATTAAAATTGCGCACGTTACCTGAAAAACCAGGTATCTATCAGTATTTCGATTCGGAAGGAAAGATCCTATATGTTGGAAAAGCGAAAAATTTAAAAAAACGCGTTTCTTCCTACTTCAATAAAACACAGGACAATGGCAAAACCATAATGCTGGTGAAGCGCATTTGCGACATTCAATACATGGTGGTTGATTCCGAACTAGATGCATTGCTGCTTGAAAACAACCTCATCAAAAAATATCAGCCCAAGTACAACATTCAACTCAAGGATGATAAAACATATCCGTGGATTTGTATTAAAAACGAGGCTTTCCCTCGTGTATTTTCGACAAGGAATATCATTAAAGATGGTTCCAAATACTTTGGACCTTATCCTAGTGTAAAGGTCATGTATACACTGCTTAATTTAATCAAAGAGATTTATCCGCTTCGTAACTGCAATTTTGATTTAAGTCAACAAAAAATCAAAGAAAAGAAATACAAAGTGTGTTTGGAATACCACCTAGGTAATTGCAAGGCGCCATGTGTTGGTTATCAGAAGCAAGAAGAATACGATGCGCAAATCACGCAAATTGAAAATTTAGTCAAAGGAAATATTTCTTCGGTAATTCACTATTTAAAAACACGGATGAACGATCATGCGGTTCAACAGGAATACGAATTAGCGCATGAAATAAAGGTCAAACTACAAACGCTTGAAAACTATCAAGCAAAATCGACCATTGTATCGCCAAGTATTCATGAGGTTGACATTATCACGCTTATTGATGAACCCGATAATGCTTTTGTTAATTATCTCTGCATTCACAACGGAGCAATTATTCATGCATACACAGCAGAGGTTAAAAAGAAACTCAATGAAAGCAGAGAGGATGTTTTAGGTTTTGTATTACCAGAACTTCGGGAACGATTTTCAAGTAATTCAAAAGAAGTATTGGTTGATTCAAAATTAGATTTGAAATTGGAAGGCATCACTTTTACCGTTCCTCAACGAGGCGATAAGAAACAATTAATTGAACTATCACTTCGCAATGCGAAATTCTATAAGCTGGAAAAGCAAAAACAAGAAAAAATCAAAGATCCTGAAAGACACACCAATCGCATTCTTGAACAATTGAAAAGCGATTTTCGTTTAGCCGATTTACCAATTCACATGGAGTGCTTTGATAACTCCAATTTTCAAGGAACCAATGCTGTTTCGGCCTGTATTGTATTCAAAAACGCAAAGCCTAGTAAGCGCGATTATCGCCATTTCAATGTAAAAACAGTTGAGGGTCCCGATGATTTTGCCACCATGGAAGAAGTAGTTTACAGACGCTACAAGCGCATGATGGACGAAGAACAAAGTTTGCCACAACTTATTGTAATTGACGGTGGAAAAGGTCAGCTTGGAGCAGCCTTGAATGCGCTCGAGAAACTAGAATTAAGGGGCAAAGTAGCAATTGTAGGTATTGCAAAACGCTTAGAAGAAATTTTTTTTCCGGGAGATCAATACCCGATTTACATTGACAAACGTTCAGAAAGTTTGAAAGTTGTACAATTCATGCGGAACGAAGCGCATCGTTTTGGAATCACACACCATCGAAATAAACGCAGTAAGGGCGCGCTACAATCAGAAATTACTCAGATTGAGGGGATAGGAACAAAAACGCAAGAGTCACTTATGAAATCGTTTAAAACGGTGTCGGCTATCCGCGAAGCAACAATGGAAGAGTTAACAAAAGTGATTGGAACAGCAAAAGCCACAATCATTTTTGCATATTTCAATGAGAATTGAAAATAAAATCGAGGTATTTTTTTTCTTGAAATAACGGATTAAATTTCTCTGCAGATTTCAGTTTTTCCTGAAGTAATAATTGTTCATCGTTCGCTTTCAGCACCTGTATTGTGAAATTCTCCAATGAATACGGAACTGCAAATTCAAAATCTTTCCATTTTTGCGCATATTCTTGATGAATAAACATCGGTATCTTATATCCAAATGAAACATTCATCGCGCCTGAAATCTGATTCTTAAAGTATTCTGCAGCACTTGGTGTGTTGGGATGAACCATCGGCCAGATGAAATCTGTTTCTTTCAAATAAGCATCAAACTTTTCTGCAGAAACAAAAGCGTCAAACAATTGTACGTTGTCTTCGATTTCATCATCTTTTAAATAGTTATTAAAAGCAATTACATCTGGATGAGAAAAATCACTCTTCCCCAGAAAAATAAAACGAAAGCCTTTTTCAATTAATGGTTTCATCAAGGAAATACTGCCTGTCAAATCCTTTCGTCTGTTTTCTACACCACCAATGATCGTGATCCATTTTTCTCCTGCTTCCTTTTCAATAGTCGTGTTGAAATGTGGAAAGCGTAAGGGGTAAAATGAAGTTACTGTAATTCCATTTGGCGGGACAATTCGCTCCACGAAATAATCATTCAACACAAAATACTTCTTGATTTTACGATGAATCAATTTTTGGGTAAAACTTCCTTCAAACTTTTTTAGGGTATGAACGAGGCCTATAAACTCAAGTGATTTTGAAGCGCTCAAACATAAATTGCGCATGTGCGCTCCTTGAGCAGTATTGAGAATCACTTTTGAATAGCCTTCTTGTTTAAGAAACACATTCAATCTGCGCATTTGCATAAAATCAGCCCATGCTTTCTTACTGAATTGAATAATTCTAAGTTCATCGATTAGTGAATGAAAACTTGTGTTGCGGTCATACACTTCTTGTGTCGTAACGAACAATATGTAGCATTCTCTTGATTTCAGCGCATAAAACTGCGACAGCAAACACTCATCGTGTGAACCCCCCAATTCAACTACCGCAACTTTTTCGACCTTCTTCACTATTAACAATTGATTATTCGTAAGCTTTTCGGTACAAAGAAAATAAAAAAAAGATGCTTTCTATTTTTGTAGTATGAGAATACAACTTCTTTTGATGGTATTTTGTGCCTTGATGCTCAACAGTTCATTTGCACCGTTTCCAGCGAAAGAAAAAATTACAATCGTTATTGACCCTGGTCATGGAGGCGATGATCCGG